>JANMVY010000296.1:0-3525 GCA_031393535.1 Actinomycetes bacterium
CATCTGCCAGAACACGTCGCGAGTCGCGCGGTTGCGTTCGTTGATGGCGAGACCGTCGCCGTCGTCGAACGCCGGGTCGATACGAGAACCCTCGATGGTGAGGCCGGCGCCCGGATAGAAGGTGAGGAACCGGAACCAACGGCCGTAGAACGGCAGATGCCGCATCGCCCAACGGTCGCCGTCGGGTACGAAGCGGTGGTAGTTGGGATTCGGGAACATCCACTGCGCGGTGCGTTGGAACACGGTCAAGTGCTCGACGTCGTCGGCGATGGTCGGCGCGATCTGGAATCCGCTCGCCCCGGCGCCGATGAGCGCGAACCGCTTGCCGCGATAGTCGACCGACGAATCCCAACGCGCCGAATGAAACGACGGACCGGCGAAGTCGTCCATTCCCGCGATATCGGGCAGGTTCGGCTGGTTCAGCGCGCCGACCGCGCTGATCACCGCGCGTGCGTCGAGCGTGTCAATGGTGCCGTCAGCGCGGCGCACGTTGACCGACCAGCGACCAGTTTCCTCGTGGTAGGTCGCCGCGGTGACCTCGGTGTCGAAGCGACAGTTCGCGTCGACGCCGTACTTGGTCATGACGCGCTCGAAGTATGCGCGCAGCTCGGCCTGTTGGGAGAAGTACTCGGTCCAATGATCGGCCGGCTCGAACGAGTAGCAGTAGAAATGGCTGCCGATGTCGACGCGCGCGCCGGGGTACCGGTTCTCCCACCACGTACCGCCCGGACCCGCGTTCTTCTCGACGATCGTGTAGGCGATGCCCGCCTCGCCGAGGCGGATGCCCGCGAGCAAGCCCGACTCGCCACAGCCGATCACCACCACGTGCGCGTCGGCACGTTCGGCCGCGGGGATTTCGTCGCGCCAGGTGATCGCTCTCGCGCCGGCCCCGTCCAGGTGCAGATCTTCGAAGAACATGGGCACGACATCCGCGGGCACGGTGTCGCACGCGAGGAACGACATCATCTCGTGGACGACCTCGTGCGACAGCGCAGGCGGCAACACGCACCCTCCGTCGCGGAACCTGGCTATGGCCGGCAGCGCACGCCGACGCGCCTCGGCCATCGACGTCTCGCCCATGGCGCACTGGTAGTCGTTCAACGTCGAGGCCTGCGGGCGGAGGTCGCCGCGGATCCACGACGGGTCACCGGTCAGATGGACCAGTGAGCACAGCAAGGCGGGGATGCTCACGTCGTCGAGCGCGGCGGCGATGGTCGCGTCATCGTCGGAAAAGGGTATGCCGGCATGAGGATTGCGGAGCGTCGACGCCATGCGGACAGGATCGTTCACTGCCGACGGTTGCGCCAAGACACACGCCCGGGATCAGGCTCGATCGCGCCACGTCCGCTCGAAGGGCAGCCGCCAGCCGAACGGCGCAACCAGGTTGTGCATCGCTCGTGGTCCCCACGAGCCGCGCTTGTACAACTGCACCTCGGGCGGATCCGCGAGCAGCGGTGCCGCCACCTCCCACAGACGCTCGATACCTTCCGCACTTGTGAACAGGGTGCGGTCGCCGCTCATCGCGTCGAGAATGAGACGCTCGTAGGCCTCGAGCACGTCCGATTCCGCGCCGGTCTCATGCAGCGCGAACTGCATGCTCACCTTGTCGAGCACCATCCCCGGGCCTGGTCGCTTGCCGTAGAACGACAACGAGAGCTTCGACATCTCGGCCAGATCAAAGGTGAGATGATCGGGTCCTTTGGCCCCCACGCCCGACTGCGGCGGGAACATGCTGCGCGGCGGTTCGAGGAACGCGATCGACACGATGCGCGCACCCTCGGCCATGTGCTTTCCGGTTCGCAGAAAGAAGGGCACCCCGGCCCACCGCCAGTTGTCGATCTCGCAGCGCATAGCGATGAAGGTCTCGGTCTGCGACGCGGGGTCGACGCCGTCGATATCGCAGTACCCCTCGTATTGCCCGCGCACGATGTGGTCGACATCGAGCGGGCGCAACGAACGGAAGACCTTGTTCTTCTCCTCGTTGATGGCCCGCGGCTCAAGCGCGGTGGGTGGCTCCATCGCGACGAACGCGAGCACTTGGAACAGGTGGGTCACCACCATGTCGCGGAACGCACCAGCCGATTCGTAGAACCCGGCTCGGGTACCGACCGACAATGTCTCGGGCACGTCGATCTGGATGTGCGAGATGTGCTGGCGATTCCAGATCGGCTCGAACAGGCCGTTCGCGAAGCGGAACGCCAAGATGTTCTGCGCGGCCTCCTTGCCGAGGAAATGGTCGATGCGGAATACCTGGTCTTCGTCGAAGACCTCGTGCACCGAAGCGTTCAGCTGCTGTGAGCTCGCAAGGTCTGTACCAAAGGGCTTTTCCATGATGACGCGAGCCCGGTCGGCCAGCCCGGCCTCGCCGAGGATGCGAACCACCGCGTGTGCCGCGATCGGCGGCACGCTGACGTAGTGCAGCCGGCGAACGTCATCGCCCAACTGACGCTCGGCCGCCCGGACCTCGTCGGCGAGTCGCGCGGGCCCTGCTGACTGCGGCACATAACTCAGGGTCGAGCCGAAGCCGGCCCATTGCTCATCGGTCACGCCCCCACGAGCGAACTCCTCACAGGCCGCACGAGCAAGTGCGCGAAACGCGTCGGTGTCGATGTCTTCGAGCGACGAGCCGACGATGCGGCACTCGGGCAGCAGACCGGCCTGTGAGAGGTGGAGCAGGCCCGGAATCAGCTTGCGTCGGGCCAGGTCACCCGCCGCCCCGAACAGCACGACCACGTGGGGGGGCACCGGTTTCAGGCGCCCGCCTGCCGCGTCGGTAGGGTTCTCGAACTTTGGCGCAGCCGGAGCCGTCGTACGAACCGTCACGTTCCACCTCTGTGCACCACTTTGGCGCGAAAGGGTCGCCGGCTGGTCGATGCTCGCGGTCCGGCCGCAACGGTCATGCCGTGCCGCGCAGTGCCTCCGCCCAGGCCCAAGGCGGCCAGCGACTCGTTATCGCTCAGGTCCACGAATCGGAGTCCCGGCACCGCCGCGAACGATCAGCGGATGCGATCGCGGTCAGATGGTCACGCCCCAGCACCGCAGCCGCGAGAACCGCGTCGAATGCGCCGAGCCCGCACATGCGCGAACTCCTGGATGACCTCGACGGTCGTCGTGGCAACGGCCTCACCCGTTCAAGGCATCGTCCGCAAGCTCGTTGCGAAAGCGTTGGTTGTCGCGATCACGGAAATGCGGCGACACGTAGCGCGCGAACAACTCGAGCGAGCGGTACCAACGATCGGTTGTGACCCACTCGCGCGAGTTGAAGAGCAACGAACCGAACCCGCCGACGGTTTCGTTCATCTCGTGGATCTGGGCGCGGCATTCCTGCGGTGACCCGATGATCCACGGGATGTTGTCGACCATCCAGTCGAAGGTGACCTCGGCATCGGGCATCGCTGCGTCTCGCTTCATCAGTGGCGCGAGACCGATCTTGAACAGGTAGTCGTACGACTGACGCAAGCTCTCGCGGATCTCGTTCATCGCCACGTTCTTCGAATCCGACACGTAGACCTCGCGGCAGATGCG
>JANMVY010000317.1:0-4937 GCA_031393535.1 Actinomycetes bacterium
GCCTGTTGGTCGAGGCGGACACGCATGTTCGCAACGAGGGTGTCGCGCTTGTGGTCGCTCATGGTCGAACGCTCGGGCCACGACCTGACCGACGTGGTGAAGGACTCGGGGGTGAAGTCGAAGATGCGGTAGCCCGGGCCGCTCGCCCCCATGAACGTCGACGGTGTTGCGTGCACAGCGATGCCCGCGAACTCGACGTTGTGCTCGCCATGCACGTGACCTGCCGCGATCGCCGCGATCGTGTGTCGCTCGTGCAGTGCGGCGATGTCCTCGCCTAGGAACGGGGCACCGGGGCCGTAAGGGCCCATGAGGTTCACCGGGGGATGGTGCATCCACACGAACACGTTGTCGTGCGCACGTCGAGTGAGCCGCCCGTCGAGAGTGTCGATCTGCGCGGCGCCGAGCTCGCCCCACTCGGTGTTGCCGCTGCGCGCGAACACGAACGACCACCCCCCGGCATCACATGCGGTACCGAGCTCGACCGCACCACCGGGTAGGTGCGCGTCGAAGTTGTCCATGAGATCGTGGTTGCCCGGGATTGCCAGCACGGCGATGCCCAGCTCGTTCAGCATGGCGTTCAACCGCCGGTAGGCAACGGGGTGGCCGCGGTCGGCGAGGTCACCGGTGGCAACGACGAGGTCGGGGCGCACGTCGAGGTCCGCAATGTCGGCCAACACGAACGCGAGCGACTCCGCGGGGTCGTGCAACTCGATGCCCCCGATCCACTCGATGACCGCGAGGTCTGCGGGATCGGCCTTGAGGTGGGTGTCGGTGATCTGCACGACGCGCATCGTTCGCTCCGGTGTCGATCGGGGTGGGCGCGCCGTGCGGCTAGCCCGTGACCTTTGTGATCTCGACCCACACGTTGCGGTCCCACTGGCGCCACGCCTGCATGATCGAGGCGCTCCACTCGGTCTGGGGCTGCGACATGTAGGCGGCGTTCGTGACCGTGTCGGCGTCCTCGACCTCGTATATCGCGAGGTAGCGGTGCGGGAGGCTGAAGTGCGTGAACCGGCGTGCCGAGTAGAACCCTGGCGACAGCAGCTTGTCGGGAACGTGCTCCTCGTCGTACCAGCGATTGAACTCGGCTTCGCGTGCGGGGTCGATATCGACTTGCACGATCAAGAGTGCGGTGGCGACCATACGCGGATCTTACCCATCGATTCTGTGGTGCGTTGTTGCTCCCGATCGCAACAACGCAGCACACCCCGGCGACGGTGCCCCACCCTCTAACGTGCGTGCGGGGCACCGTCGAACCTGAGGAGCGCGCATGGCCGAGATGACGATCGAGGGCACTTGGGAGGACGTGCTCGGCCTGGTGTTCGACGAAGTGTCGGGCGAACGTGTCGTGGCGCATCTGGAGATCGCGCGACGCCATCAGCAACCTTATGGCATCGTGCACGGCGGCGTCTGGGCCTCGATCGTGGAATCGGTGGCGAGCCACGGCGCGGCCCACGCGGTGATGGGCGAGGCGGGCATCGCCGGCGTGGTGGGTACCTCGAACCTCACCGATTTCTTGCGCAGCCACAGCGAGGGCCGGGTCGACGCAGTCGGGCGTCCGGTCTTCGTCGGACGCACCCAGCAGTTGTGGACCGTCGAGATCACCCGCGCGACCGACGCGAAGTTGGTCAGCCGCGGTCAGGTCCGATTCCAGAACCTGCGTGTGCTTCCCGCCGATCGCTGATCGGCACCCGCGCAAGTGTCACAACGGTGAAAGAGGGGGCGTAGCGGCGCTGCGGTTGCGTTCGATGCGGTCGGCCCCCGCGTCGAAGCCGGGCAGTTGGGTCTGTACTCCCTCACGCTTGCGCGCCGCGAACTCGTAGACGAGCTCCTCGGCCTCGGCCCAGGTACGCGCCCTCGGCCCTGCCAAGCCGCGGTTGTACGGCTGGTCGAACACGATCACCTCGCTGCCGTGCGCCCGGAGTGCGATCACGTTGTGCGGTCCGTCATCGATGTAGGCGTCGGCTTCGACCTCGGGTTTGGCGCCGAGAAAACAGAGATCGCGGTAGGGGATACGGGCGCGGTCGAGCCATTCGACGGTGTCGGTGATGGCGACGGCGTGACTCCAATGCACGTAGAGGCGGTGCGTGATGATGCGGATCCAGATGCCGGCATCGGACAAGCGCCACAGCGCGTCGGCGGCGCCGTCGATCACCGGAAGATCGCGAAGGATGCGGTGCTCGAGCACCGCGAGGCGGTGCACGTTCTCGTAGTCACCTTCACCGAAGCCCCACTCGTGGAAGTCCCATGAACGTTCGAGCGGAAGCTCGTGCTCGGGCACGCCCAGGTACTCGGCGGCGACCGCACGGAACGCGAGCGTGTAGTCGCCGCACACTCCATCGAGGTCGACTCCGAAAATGAACTGTTCGGTCATCGACGGCTGCTCGCTCAGCCGGCGGTGACGCCGTTGTCGACCGAGTGGATCGAGCCGTGGATGTTGCGTGCTTCGTCGGACGCCAGATACGCGAACATCGACGCGATGTCCTCTGGTTCGGCCATGCCGCGAAAGCCGGTGTAGGGCGCCATAAGGGTAAAGTCGACATCGGGTGGCACATGGAAGTTGTGCGACAACGACGTGTTCACCCCACCGGGCGCTATCGCGTTCACGCGGAGCGTGGTCTTCACGTACTCCATGGCGAGCGCGCGCGTGAGTTGCACGACCGCTCCCTTGGTCACGCAGTACGGCACCGTGTATGCCTGGCCCATCAGCCCGGCATTCGACGCGATGTTCACGATGTTGCCACTCGTCTCGAGCAGATGGGGAATAGCGGCTTGCGCCATCCAGAAGCAGCCCGACACGTTCACGCCGAGCATGCGTTCCCATACTTCTTCGGTCACATCGGTGACGCGGTCGGCTCGGGCGATGCCTGCGATGTTGCCGAGCACGTCGAGGCGGCCGAACCGCGCGACACAGTCGCTGACTGCGGCGTGGCACTCGGCGCGCTTCGACACGTCGACCACCTTGGTCGCGACGTTGGCACCGTTCGTGCCCGCGAGCGCGACGGTTTCGTCGAGGCCTGCCCCGTCGATGTCGACCGCGAACACCTGGGCGCCCTCACTCGCGAGGCGCAGCGTCGTGGCCCGGCCGATGCCAGAGCTCGCGCCGCTGAGCAGGGCCACCTTGTTGTCGAATCGTGCCATGACGTCTTCGCTCCTGGTTCCCGGCGTACGCGCCGTCGACGGCCGCGCAGCGTAGTCGCCGGTACGCTCCGGCGATGGACGAACGTCAGCTTCTCGATGAGCTCGAAATCGACTGTGCAGTGCGCAATCTCACTGCCCGATATTGCGACGCGGTCACGGCCTGCGACGTCGACCTCTTCGCCTCGCTTTGGACCACCGACGCCGATTGGGTCGTGGCGGGCGCGCGGACCACCTCGGGTCGCGAGCGAATCGTGCGCCTCTTTGCTCGTTTGCGCTCGGAGTATCTGCTCTGTACCCAGGAATTGATGTCGGGGTCGGTCACGCCGCTCGTGGTCGCGTCGCCGCGCGCCGCAGACGCGCAGTGGCAGATTCGCGAGTACCAGTGGAAGACCGACGCCGCGGTCAGCTGTGTCATGGGCATCTACCGCGATCATGTCGTGCTCGACGACGACCAGTGGCGGTTCGCTCGCCGCCAGTTCGATGTGCTCTACCGTGGCCCTGTCGATCTGACGGGCACGGTCACGCCGCCGCACGCCGATCCGCCGGTCCTCTGAGCGCTCACCACAACGTTCAGCTGTTGGCGTCCGCAGGAGCACGCGACGCCGGCGGGGCGAGTGGGCGAGGCGAAGGGCTACCATGCGCCCGTTCGGCAGAGCAGCAGGGGGTCGGCAATGGGCCGGTTGGATGGCAAGGTCGCAATCATCACCGGTGCCGCGCGCGGGCAAGGCGAAGCTGAGGCGCGCCTGTTCGCGAGCGAGGGCGCGATGGTGGTGCTGGGCGACGTACTCGACGATCTGGGCAACGCGGTCGCGAGCGACATCGGTGCAGCAGCCGCGTACGTGCACCTCGACATCGCGAACGAGGCCGATTGGCGCAACGCAATCGCCACCGCGCAAGGCATGGGCGCGTACAAGGTGCTCGTGAACAACGCGGCCATCATCCGACCGGCCGCTATCGAGGACACCACCACCGAGGCGTACCTGTCGGTGATCATGGTCAACCAGGTCGGCACGTTCATCGGCATGCGTGAGTCGTTGGCCATGATGCGGGCCAACGGTGGCGGCGCCATCGTCAACATCTCGTCGGTCGACGGCATGAAAGGCTGCAACGGTCTCGTCTCGTACAACTCGTCGAAGTGGGCCGTGCGAGGCATGACCAAGACCGCAGCGCTCGAGTTCGGTCAGTACAACATCCGCGTGAACAGCATTCACCCGGGCGGCGTGAACACGCCCATGGGCAACCCGATGAACGACAAGGCGACCGAGACCGCGCCGTTCCAGTTCCAGCCGATCCCGCGGATCGGCGCGCCGTCCGAGATCGCCGCCGCCGCGTTGTTCCTCGCGAGCGACGACGCCTCGTACATCACCGGTGCCGAGCTCGCGGTTGACGGCGGATGGTTGGCCGGCCGTATCGAGCCGGCACTTCCGGGTAGCCGGCATTCACAATCCGGTGTCGGATACAACGCCTGAAGTGGCAATTTTCGCCCACGAAGCCACCGCGGCACTCGCCGACTCGGTGCGGGCGCTGATCGACTCGGTGCGTCTCGCCGATGCTCCGGTCGACGTGCTCGAACGTGCACGAGCCGCGGTCGAATCGGCGCGCGCCGGGCTCGACGAATACCGGCATCTCGGTCAGGTCGCCCAAGCATCGCTCGACGGAGCCGACACCGGCCTGCGCACCTCATTCACGGGTACGCCGAACGATTACTTCCCCTACAGCCCGATCGTCGGGCGGAGGAACCCGGTTGCCCCACCGGTGGAAATGTGGGCGGACGACGGCGGCCGCGTGCACGGTCG
>JANMVY010000344.1:0-3753 GCA_031393535.1 Actinomycetes bacterium
GCCTCGGTCGCGGTGACTGCGGCCGCCCGGCGCGCGCAACGCACGGGGCACGGCGAGCACATCGACTACTCCATCGCGGAGACGATGACGATCGCGGGCGGGAACTACGCCGAGTACATGTACGCGCTGGGCGGCAGGCCACCGATCACCAAGGTGCACCGCACATTCGAAACGCCGTCGATCGAACCGACCCAGGACGGTTATGTCGGCTTCTGTACGAACAGCCGCCAGCAGTTCGACGACTTCTTGATGCTCATCGAACGACCTGATCTGCTCGGCGACGAAGAGCTCGCCCGCTCGCCCGGTCGTCAGACGCGATGGGACGAGTGGAACGCGATCGTGCACGAGTGGACCCCGAAGCACACCACCGCCGAGTGCGTGCGGCTCGCGTCGGAGTTGCGCATCCCCGTCGCGCCGGTGCACAACGGCGCGAACATCTTGCAGTGCGGTCACTTCGTCGCGCGCGGTGTCTACATCGACGATCCCACCGGCTCCTTCACGATGCCACGGCGGGCGTGGCGTATGAACGACACCGACCCGCCACCGCCATCGCGCGCGCCGCGCCTCGGTGAGCACACCGGCCGCATCGAATCACGCACACCCGCGCGCCCGTCGACCCCGGCCGGCGAGCGCGATCTGCCGCTCGCCGGACTTCGCGTGCTCGACCTCAGCGCGTGGTGGGCCGGGCCCGTGGCCGCGGGCATGATCGCCGCACTCGGTGCCGATGTCATCCACGTCGAGTCGACGGTGCGCCCCGATGGCATGCGCATGACCGGAGCCATGCTGGGCATGGACGGCGCGTGGTGGGAGCGCAGCTCGCACTACTTGTGCGCGAACACGAACAAGCGAAACCTCACGCTCGACCTCACCTCGCCCGAGGGCCTCGCGCTGCTCGAACAGCTCATCGCGCACAGTGACGGCATCATCGAGAACTTCACACCGCGCGTCATGGCGAACTTCGGCCTCACGTGGGAGCGAATCCACGAGCTGAACCCGAAGATTGTCTTCGTGCGAATGCCCGCCTTCGGGTTGTCCGGACCGTGGCGTGACAACACGGGGTTCGCGCAGACCATGGAGCAAGTCACGGGCCTCGCGTGGCTCACCGGTCACGCCTGGGATCAGCCGCGCATCCAACGCGGGCCGAGCGACCCGAACGCGGGCATGCACGCCGCGTTCGCGTTGCTCGTCGGGCTCGCCGAGCGCGACGAGACAGGCGAAGGCGTACAACTCGAAGTCACCATGGTCGAGGGAGCGTTGAACGCCGCGGCCGAGATCGTCCTCGAATACACCGCCTACGGGAACCTGCTCGAACGCGACGGGAACCGCGTGCGTACGGCGGCCCCGCAAGGTCTCTACGCGTGTGCCGGTTTCGATCGGTGGCTCGCGATCTCGGTCGAAACCGCCGCGCACTGGCGAGGCCTGTGCGCGGCGCTCGGTGATCCCGCGTGGACACGCGACCCCGGGTTGTCGACCCACACGGGTCGCTTCGAGCACCACGACGAGATCGACATGCACCTGTCGGCCTGGGCCGAGCGTGCCGACGCGCGAGAACGAGCGGAGCTGCTCGTTGCTCATGGGGTGCCCGCGGCGCGAGCGCGCGACCCACGCACGTCGCACGAGAATCCGCAGCTTGTCTCCCGAGAGTTCCACGAGCTCGTCGAGCATCCGGTCGTCGGCACGTTGGCCACACCGGGCCTGCCATTCCGCTACGCGAGCGTCGACCGTTGGCTGCGGCGTCCGGCGCCGCTTCTCGGTGAGCACAACCGCGACATCCTCCAGGGCATCCTCGGCCTCGACGACGACACCTTGGCCGCGCTCACGGACAAAGGGGTCATCGGCGAGCGTCCTCGCGGCGCCTGAGCCAGTTGTCGTCGTGTCGGCAGTGCACCGGCGCGCCCGTTGGCGCTAGTTCACCGCACGAACGGAGGCTCGGGTCATTGCGCGGTGTAGCCACCCTCGACGGGCAGCGCAATTCCCATGACGAACGATGCCGCGGGCGAGCACAACCAGATCGCCGCTTCGGCGATCTCGCGGGGGGTCGCGATACGGCCGATCGGATGCAGCGCCACCACCTGCGCCATGTTCTCGGCGGAGTCGCCCAGCCACTCGTCGACCATGCGAGTGCGAGCCGTGCCGGGGCAGATCGCGTTGATGCGCACGCCCTGTGATCCGAACTCGAGGGCCGCTGTCTTGGTGAGCCCGATCACGCCATGCTTCGCCGCGACGTAGGGGCACATGCCGGGAAAACCGATGAGACCTGCGCCCGACGACGTGTTGACGATCGCGCCACCGTCGCCGTGTTCGAGGATGCGTGGGATCTGATACTTCATGCCGAGGAAGACACCGGTGAGCATGACACCGATGCCGCGGTTCCATTCCTCTTCGGGATAGTCGGGGATCGTGAGTCCGAGACCGGGGATGCCTGCGTTGTTGTGGGCAAAGTCGAGTCGGCCGAACGACTCGACCGTTGCCTCGACCATGGCGCGTACGTCGGCCGACTGCGACACGTCGGCGTGCACGTAGCCAGCGCGGCCACCCGCGGCGCGAACGAGCGCAGCTGTCTCATCGCCGCCGGCGTCGTCGACATCGGCGACCATGACCGACGCGCCGTGCTCCGCGAAGAGCTGCGCCGACGCCCGGCCGATGCCGGATGCCGCGCCGGTGACGAGCGCGACCTTGCCGTCGAACATCCCCATCGTGCACTCCCTCTCCGCTCCCGGTCGTTCCGGTCGATGTCCGCACCGTAACGCACTGCCGTAACGCGCGAACCGGCGCGGTCGTCATCACCGGAGTACCGTTCTGGCCCATGGAAGGGCGCATGGGCAACGAGGAAACGCCTATTCACGCCGCGTTGTGGCGCCGCGGGCTCGCGCGGTTCATCGACTACTTCGCCATGTTGACGTGGCTGTTCGCGATGCAAATCGTCGGCGTCACCACGTCCTGGGTCGACTCCTACACCGCGGCGTTGGTCGCCATCGCGATTCTCTACGCAGTGCTCGAAATCGTCTATGTCGCATTGCGGGGACAAACCCCTGCGAAAGAGTTGCTGAAAATCCGCGTCGTGCACCCCGACAAGACGGGGCCACCGGGATGGCGTGTCGCGATAACCCGGTGGGTCCTGCCCGGCCTCGCCCTTGTGTTGCCGTGGTCGATCATCCTGATCGTTCTCGCCGTGCTCGGCGCACCGGCATTGTTCGATCCGCAGCGGCGCACACTGTACGACCGCCTCGCGGGCACCATCGTGGTGCCCTATGACGCGAAGTTGGCCGAGGGTCCGATCAAGTCACGTCGCCGGCTCGTGCACAACAGCATGGACCGCACCATTGCGGCGGTATCCGGGCGGCCCGAGCTGTTGAACGACGACGACTGACACCGCGCAGAGCGCGCAGAGCGCGCAGCGGCGGGGCCGGAAGGGTGGGGCGATCAGCCCGGCTGATCGGCGCTCGGCGAGACGTCGGGCGTATCGAGCGTGGCCAGCCGTTTGTCGAGCCGATCGATGGCCTCGGTGAGCTTCTCGGTGACGTCGCGCAATTCTTCCACGGTGATCACGTCGCTCAGCGACAGCCGCACCGCGGCGAGCTCGCGGGCGAGGTACTCGGTGTCGGCCTGGGTTCGGGCGCTGATCTCGCGGTCGCGCTCGGTCTGTTGGCGATCGCGCTCAGCCTGGCAACCCTGCGCGAGCAGGATCAGCGGCGCGGCGTACGCGGCCTGTGTGGAGAACGCCAGGTTCAACAAGATGAAGGGGTACGGGTC
>JANMVY010000348.1:0-4260 GCA_031393535.1 Actinomycetes bacterium
TCGGACACGACGAGTCGATCGATGCCGGCCCGGTCCGCGGCCTGGGCCCGCTCGAGCAGGAACTGCCAGGAGCCCGGATCGTCGGCGGCGAAGTTGATGAGCGTGGTTGACAGCTGGGGCACGGGCGTACCTTGCGACATGGTGGTCTCCATTCGGCGATGTGCGGACCGGCGAGGAACCTACCGCATCGGGAGCAGTCGCCGTTCCTGAAGCGTGCGCAGCAGCCGAGAGACCATTTCCTCGGTGTCGACACATTGCTCGAAGCCCGCCTGACGGAGCTTGATGGTGCTGACGAGTTGGGGCACGCGCGGTGTGGCGCCCCCGCCACCGAGCAGCATGTCCGTGTAGATCGCCGACTGCCCGAGGAACGCGTCGAGATCGCGCGGCGCGAGGAGGCCGTGGCGATCGACGCCACGCGCCCAAGCGTCTCGGCGCGAGGCGAAGAAGTGCGCGAGCGCACGCGGCTGATCGGCGCCGATGGGCATCGAGAACGCGGCGGCGATGCTCGGCCACAGGTCGCGCCACACGAAAACATCCCCGTTCGTGACGTTGAACACCTGGTTGCGTGCGGCGACGGCGGTACCGCCCCACTCGATGACGTCGGCCAACAGTTCCGCGTCGACAGCTTCGCTCACGTGGCGAGTGCCGCCGGGATAGTGCAGCGGCTCGCCCGCGTCGGCGAGCAGCGCGGCGTACGCGCCGATGGCCGCGATCGGGTTCATGTTCGATCCGAGCGCGTCACCGAACACGATCTGCGGTCGCAGGATGGTCCATGCGAAGCCCCGCGCGGCACTCTGCACCCGCAGATGGTCTTCTTGCATGAAGTAGAAGTTCGCGTGCGCATGACGCGGCGACGACTCGCGACACGGGATCGGCACGTCGGTCGCGACATGAACCCCGTACGCCTTCGTGCCCTGGAGCAGCGTGACGTGTTCCAGGCGGGGCGCGTGTCGCACGAGCGCGTCGAGGAGGTTGGCGAACATGGTTGCGTTCGCGGCGATCAGATCGGGGTCGGACCATCCCGCGACGAGGCCCGGTGCCTCTCGTGCCGCGGCGTACACGAGGTGGGTGGCCTCGGTCTGGCTACGGGCGAACGCGATGCACGCATCGGAGTCCTCGAGATCGAGCCCGACGTGCACGGCGCGGCCGCAGTGTGTGGGAGCCCGACGGGAGACCGCGATCGTCGTTGCATCGCCGTCTCGCGCGAGGCGCCGCGCCGCGGCCACGCCCACCACACCCGATGCACCGGCCACGATGGTGCAACGACGTGTGCTCACGGCCCGGCGACTTGGTCGATCGGGTTCGCGAGGCCCTCGACGATGATCGCGTTCGGTAGTGATGCGAGCGCGGCGGTGTCGACCAGCACCTTGCAGGCCCGGCTTCCTCCGCCCACGATCACGCGACGCCTGCCCATGACCCGCGCGTCGATCCAGATCGGGAGATCAGAGGGCAACGCGAACACGGTGACCCCACCGATCATCTGGCCCGTCTGCGCGAGCGTGTCGCCGGCCGGGGCGAACGAGGCTTTGCGGGTACCCAACCGCGCGCGCACGGTGCGGTTGACGTCGAGGCGGCTGTCGGCCAGCACGAGGCACGCGGCGTACGCCGGTGGGTCTGCCTTGCCGACGACCACAATGGTGTTCGCGGAATCCTCGGGCGCGTATCCGTAGGCCGCGCAGAACGAGGCGGTGTCGGCGAGCGCAGGGTCGCACGGCACGATCTCGGCGACGGGACCGAGCCGCGCGACGAGCAAATCGACGGCTGCCCGAACGGCGCGCTCCGCGTGGTCTCCTGGTCGGCCCTCGTGCTGTGCGGATTCTCGATGCATGCTCAGCCTTGTTCGTTCGACAATGCCCACGCGGGGACCGCCACGCGGACGGTGTCGAGCACTGAGCTGCGCACCGGCCCAGCGGCTTCAGCGGTGATGCCGAAGACGAACAACGTGTGACCGTCGGGGCCGCCGAGCGCACACGCGATGATGGTGTGCGGGAACCTGATGCGATCGGTCACGTGCCCGCCTTCGAGCACTCGCACACACTCGTTGGTCGTCTGGGACGCGACCCAGATCCCCGCTTCGCAGTCGATGGCGATGCCGTCGGGCATGACGTCACCGAGATCGGCCCACACCCGCCGCGCGCCGAGCGTGGCATCGGGCAGGATCTCGAACGCGAGCAGCCGGTGCAGGTGCGATTCGGCGACCACGAAGGTGGTGCCGTCGGGGGTGATGACCGGGCCGTTCGGCGTGAGCACGTCGTCGGCGACGACGCAGTACGAACCGTCGGCGCGCACGAGGATGATGTTCGCGGGACGATTGGTCTCCTCGCCGGTGAAGAAGTTTCGCCCTGTGCTGCCCACGTAGGCGTTGCCCGCGGCGTCGACGACCATGTCGTTCAACAACGAGATGGTGACGTCGGTGAGCTTGACGTGCACCGTGCGCGTGCCGTCGGCACCGACGCGCACGATGCCGGGCATTGCCATGTCGACGACGAGCGCGTCGCCCCCGGGGAGAAACCCGATACCCGACGGCCGCGCGTCGCCGAAGTCGGCGATGAGGCAGCGCTCGCCACGCATGTCGACGGTGTACACCTTTCCGTCGAGGATGTCGGCGAACCAGAGGCGGTCGTTGCGCCAACGTGGTGATTCTCCGAACTGGATGTCATCGAGCAGTCGGGTGGCTTCGGTCATGTGCGGGTCCTCTCGCCGTTCGCCGTGTCTCGGCGTATGACCACACCCGGGCGCGCGCCGGTGGGCAGGCCGTCGCGGATGATGATCTCGCCGCCCACGATGACGGCGCGGTAGCCGCGCGAGTCGTGCACGAGCCGCGAGCCGCCCGCGGGAAGATCTGCGACGAAGCGGGTCGATGCGACGCCCAGCTGCGAAGGGTCGATCAGCACGAGATCGGCGACGGCACCCTCGCGTATCGCACCGCGATCGGTGAGCCCGAGCATCGCGGCCGGCTGTCCGCTGAGCTTGTGTACCGCCGCCTCGATCGACAGGGGATCGGGTACGAGCTCGGTGAGCAGCCGGGTGGGGTAGTCGCCGCCGCAAAACGTCTGGAGATGCGCGCCGCCGTCGCTTGCGCCCGCGATCAGCAACGGGTGCGCGGCCAGCGACTTGCGGAACGCGGTATGTGCCGGGCCTTGTGATCGGTCGATGCGGAACAGGGTGCGGAGGTCGTCAGCCAACGCGAGGTCGAGCAGGGCGTCGAGCGCGTCGCCCGAGAAGTGCGACGAGAGTTCGTCGACGGCTCGGCCCTCGTAGTTGCGCAGCGACTCGGCCACAACCGCGGCGACACTCACGCGGTCCCAAGCGAAATCGACCGAGCGTGTCCCGCGCGCGAGATCACGGCGGATCGCGTCGCGTCGCGTGCGATCGCCGAGCGCGGCCGCTCGATCAGCCGGCGCGAGCACGAGGGCATCGCGCATGGCCGGCACGTCGTCGAAGATGAAGGTGTCGGCCAGGCGGAAATAGAGGTCCTGTGGGTTCGCTCGCAGCATCGGCAGGATGCGAAGGCCGGCTTCGGCCGCAGCTTCGGCGGTGGCGAGGTTGATCTGCCAGCCGTCCGTGAAGCCGGGAAACCATTCGACCATGTTCACGTTGACCGGCGCCATCGATGCCCGGGCCATTGCGAACAAGAGGTCACGGTCGGCGTCGGTGTATCCGGGGAGCGAACTGCGAGGTGCTATCTCGATGATGCTGCGCGGATGGTCGGCGAGCACGCGGCACAGGGCGATGATCTCCTCGGGCGACGCGAGGTTGCTCGGCATGGGCCGTCCGTCGTGATCGGCGTGGATGTCGAGTTGCGCGGTCGAAAAGCCGTACGCACCTTGGTCAAGCGTGTCGCCCAGCACGACGCACATGGCGGCGATCTCGGCATCGGTCGCAGTGCGCTCGGAGGCTGCTTCGCCGAGCACGAGCCGGCGAATCGCGCAATGCCCGGCGAGAGCGACGAGGTTCACGCCAAGCGCGCCATCGAGGCGCGCGAGATACGCGGCCATCGAGCCACCGGCGAAGTCGACGCCCTCGAGCAATGTCTCGATCTGCATACCTTCGACTCGGGCCAGCGAGCGCAGGACCCAGTCGAGGTCGGCGGGCCGACTTGGTGCAAGGCTGAAGCCACAGTTCCCGGTGACGACCGTGGTCACCCCGTGCCAGCTCGCGGGTGATGCCGTGGGCTCGAACAGGAGCTGCGCGTCGTAGTGCGTGTGGATGTCGATGAAGCCGGGTGTGAGCATGAGACCCGAGGCCGCGATGGCCTCG
>JANMVY010000031.1:0-9684 GCA_031393535.1 Actinomycetes bacterium
GGTCGAGATGGACGCCGAGTTGCACATCACCTCGGGCCCCGCGCTCGAACGTTCGGGTGACCTGGCGGCCATTCTCACCAAGCTCGAAGACGGCGACGTGTTGTTCATCGACGAGATCCATCGCCTGCCGCGGGTGGTCGAGGAGGTGCTGTATCCCGCAATGGAGGACTTTCAGCTCGATCTCGTGCTCGGCAAGGGTCCGGCGGCGCGCACACTGCGGCTCGATCTACCCCGCTTCACGCTCGTCGGCGCGACCACGCGCACGGGGCTCATCACGGGGCCGCTGCGCGACCGCTTCGGCCTGGTCGAGCGGCTCGATTACTACGAACCGGCCGATCTCGAGTCCATCGTCGCGCGCGCGGCACGCATCCTCGGCGTGCGGGTCGATACCGAGGGCGCGTTCGAGATCGCCAAGCGCTCGCGGGGCACGCCCCGCATCGCCAACCGGCTGCTGCGCCAGGTGCGCGACTTTTCCGAGGTGCATCGCGATGGCATCGTCGACGGGGCGATCGCGAAAGACGGACTCACGTTCTTCGGGGTCGACGACCTCGGGCTCGACAAGCAGACGCGCGCCATCATCTTGTCGTTGTGCACCCGTTTCGGCGGCGGGCCGGTGGGGCTGTCCACCCTCGCCATCAGCGTCAGCGAGCCCACCGAGACGGTCGAAGATGTCTACGAGCCATACCTCATCCAGCAGGGTCTGCTCATGCGCACCCCCCGTGGTCGTGTCGCCACCCTCACCGCGTGGCAGCACCTGGGGCTGTTGCCCCCCACGTCACTGGCCGAGTCGACGGGCATCCCCGGCCTGTTCGACTGACCGGCACCACGACCACGCACGCCCTGGCCTGCACATCGCCGTCGCCGAGGTGCGTTCGACCCTGGCGCAGCATCGTAGAACGCACCGGCGAGGGGCGTATCGTCTCGCGGTGCACATCGACGAGTTCGCATACGCGCTCCCCGACGAGCTTGTGGCCCAACATCCGGCCGAGCCGCGCAGCTCGTCGCGGCTATTGGTCGACCTCGACGGCACCGTCGCCCATCACCGCACCGCCGATCTGCCCCGGTTCGTGCGCGCCGGCGATGTGCTCGTCGTCAACGACACACGGGTGCTGCCCGGCCGGTTGCGATTCCGCCGGCCAACGGGCGGGGCGGCCGAGATCCTCCTCCTCGAGGAGCGGCGTGCGGGAACCTGGGATGCGCTCGTACGGCCGAGTCGCAGGCTTGCGCCGGGCACCCGGGTCGCGTTCGGTGACGACCTCGTCGTCGAGATGGGCGAGGACCTCGGCGACGGGCGGCGCATCGTGCGCGTCGAGACGGCTGATCTGCTCGCCGCGCTGGAGGCGCACGGTGAGATGCCGCTGCCGCCCTACATCACGGAACGACTCGTTGATCCGTCGCGCTATCAGACCGTGTACGCCGATCGACCGGCTTCGGCGGCCGCGCCCACTGCAGGGCTGCACCTGACGCCGGAGGTGCTCGAGGCGTGCGTCGCGGCAGGCGCGCGCATCGCCAACGTCGAGCTGGTCGTCGGCCTCGACACGTTCCGGCCCATCGTCGTCGACGACATCGCGGATCACCACATGCACTCCGAGCGATATCGCGTACCTGGCGAGACATGGGCGATGGTGCAGCAGGCCACGCGAGTGATCGCGGTCGGCACCACCTCGGTGCGCGCGCTCGAGTCGGTCGCGGCCGGCGGTGACCTCGCCGGGCGCACCGACCTCTTCATCCGGCGGCCCTACCCGTTCGCGGTGGTCGACGTGCTGCTCACCAACTTCCACCTGTCGCGTTCGAGCCTGCTGGTGCTCGTCGACGCGTTCGTCGGGCCACGTTGGCGCGAGCTCTACGAGACTGCGATCGAGGCGAAGTACCGCATGTTGTCGTTCGGTGATGCCATGCTCGTGGCGAGGCGGTAGCGATGGCCAAGATCGTGATCACGACCGACCGAGGTGTATGGCGCGTGTCGCGCCGCGTGCTCAGCCCCCGAGGCGCTGCCGCTCCTGGCCTGTTGCTCGCGCGCGCGATGGTGAGGCTGGTGGCGTGGCCGGTGTTGTTCGTGCTGTGCCTGTTGAGCCTGCGCCCCTGGCGGGTCGAGGCACGGACCGTCGAAGGCCTACCCGTCGTGTGGTACGTGCGGGGCACGTTTCGGGCGCGCCGTGTGGCGCGCGAAGTGATCGTCGCGTTGATGTCCGGGCGTTCGTTCGACGACGTGTTGCGCGCCGCGCGAGGCGAGGGGTGAAGACACGGTTCGTCGAGGAGGCCCGCGACGGCGACGCTCGCGTGGGGCGCGTGCACACGGCGCGGGGCTCGTTCGCGACTCCCTGTTTCATGCCCGTGGGCACGCGCGGCGCGGTGCGACACCTCGGCGCGGAAGACCTCGAGCTGCTCGGCGCCGAGGTGGTGCTGGCCAACACGTATCACCTGATGCTGCGGCCGGGTTCGGAAACGGTGCGTGCGCTCGGCGGGCTGCACGGCTTCACCGATTGGCATGGCCACGTGCTCACCGATTCGGGTGGCTATCAGATCTTCTCGCTCGAACCCAAGGTCGACGACGAGGGCGCAGTGTTCAAGAGCGTCTACGACGGATCTGCGCACCGACTGACGCCGCAAGGCGCGGTCGACACGCAACTCGCACTCGGCAGCGACATCCAGATGGTGCTCGACGTGTGCCCTCCCGCGGAGGCGCCGACGCACGTGTTGCGCGCCGCGGTCGAACGCACTGCGCTGTGGGCCGGGCTCGCCCGTGAACGGTTCCTCGCGAGTGGCGACGACTCGGTCGCCGCGCATCATCAGTTCGGCATCGTGCAAGGTGGCATCGATCACGCCCTGCGGCGCGAATCGGCCGAACGTACCCTTGCCGTGGGCTTCGACGGCTACGCCGTCGGGGGATTGTCGGTCGGTGAACCCCGCGACGTGATGCTGCCGGCGCTCGCCGAGGTGACGACCATGCTGCCGGCCGACCAGCCGCGCTACTTCATGGGCCTCGGCGACCCGATCGGCATCGTCGAGGTCGTCGCGCTCGGCGTCGACATGTTCGACTGCGTGTTGCCCACACGCCTCGCCCGGCACGGCACGCTGCTCACCACGAAGGGACGGCTCAACATCCGCCGGGCCGAATACGCACGCGACGCCCGACCGATCGACCCGCTGCTCGTCGGCAGCCCCGTGGCTCGCTACAGCCGCGGGTACCTTCGCCACCTGTTGAACGTCGACGAGCCAACGGCGGGCCGGCTGCTCACCCTGCACAACCTGTGGTGGTTGCTGTCGTTCGTCGAATCGTTGCGGTCATCGATCCGGGCGGGGCAATTCGCGGACTTCCGGGCCGAGACCCATGCCGTGTGGGGCTGAGGCCGCGGCGCCGGGGCACGCTAGATTCAACGGGTTCGCGTCGTCGGTGACGCGTCCACGAAGGGTCTGCCATGAGCTTTCTCATCCTGCCGATCGCGGTCCTCGCGATGTTCTACCTGTTCTATTTGCCCCAGCAGAAGCAGAAGAAGCAGCTCGCGGCGCTGATGTCATCGTTGGCCGAGGGCGACGCAGTGCTGACCAGCGGTGGCATCTACGGTGTCATCGCCGAGGTCGAAGGTGACGCCGTGTACCTCGAGGTCGCGCCCGGCATCGAGCTGAAGATGTCCAAGTCGGCCGTGCTCCGCCGGGTCGTCGAACCGTCTGAAACCACCGTTGAAGGCAAATAGATGCGAAAGCGACAACGGAACCTGCTCGTCGGGTTCCTGCTCGTCACCGTGCTCGCCATCAGCAGTTCGCTGCTCGCCGAGCAGCGCCCACAGCTCGGCCTCGACCTGAAGGGCGGGGTCTCGGTGGTGCTGAAGCCGAAGACCCAGACCAGCCCCGACACGCTCGATCGGGCGATCGAGATCATCCGCAACCGCATCGACTCGCTCGGTGTGGCCGAACCGGAGATCTCTCGCCAGGGTGCCAACATCTTGGTGCAGATCCCCGGCGTGAAAGACCGTGACCGGGCCATCGCGCTCGTCGGGTCCACCGCCGAACTGCGCTTCCGGCCGATCCTGAAAGATTCCTGCAGCCTCAACCGCCAGGCCCTCGGCAGCTGCGTGCCCGACGAAGGGGCCACGCTCGAGAGCCTCGGCATCGACCCCGACGCCACCACCACGACCGGTTTGCCCACCACCACGACCACTGACCCGAACGCCACCACCACGACCACTGCGCTGGGTGCCACCACCACGACCACTGCGCTGGGTGCCACCACCACGTCGGCTCCGGTCACCACGACCACGGCCGTGCAGAGCGCCGCCGAGCGGCGCAAGTCCCTCGAGGATCTGCTCGGTACGAGCATCGCGACCACGGGGCGCGACGACGATCTGGTCGACGCGACTGTGGTGTTGCCCGAGCGTGACAAGAAGACCAAGAAGCTGACCACGCGCTACCAGTTGGGTCCCACCGGGCTCACCGGCACCGGCATCGCCGGCGCGACGACCCGTGCGCCGCAACTGGCGTCGTCGTCGAACGGTTGGACGGTCAGCCTCGATCCGAAGGGTGGGGCTGACGGTCGCGACAAGCTGAACCTGCTCGCCGCCGCGTGTTTCGGCCGCACCGAGATCTGCCCGACGGGCAAGCTCGGCATCGTACTCGACGGCATCGTCGCCTTTGCCGGCAACGTGCAGGCCGCGAACTTCGACTCGAGCGTGCAGCTGTCGGGCAACTACACCAAGAGCGAGGCCGAGGACATCGCGACCGCGCTGCGGTACGGATCGCTGCCCGTCGAACTCGAACAGCAGAGCGTGCAGACGGTCTCCGCGTCGCTGGGCAACGACGCGAAGAACGCCGGCATCACCGCAGGCATCGTGGGTCTGGCGCTCGTGTCGATCTACGTGCTGCTCTACTACCGCATGCTCGGCGCCGTCGCGCTCGCGAGCCTCGCACTGTCGTTCGGCCTGTTGTGGGCGGTTATCTCGTACCTGTCCGAGACCCGCGGCCTCGCGCTGACCCTGGCCGGCATCACGGGCATCATCGTGTCGATCGGCGTCTCGCTCGATTCGAACATCGTCTACTTCGAGCACATGAAGGAGGACATACGCGCCGGTCGAACGCCGCGCAGCGCCTCCGAGAAATCGTTCGCGGGCGCGTTCTCCACTGTGGTCAAGGCTGACCTCGCGTCACTGCTCGGGGCGGCAACCTTGTTCTTCCTCACCACAGGCGCGGTGCGCGGGTTCGCGTTCTACCTGGGGCTCGCCACGATTCTCGACCTCGTTGCGACGTACTTCTTCCTCGGCCCGACCGTGAAGCTCATCGGGCGTACGAGGCACTTCGAGAACAACCCCGGCACGTACGGTCTGCCGAGCGGTCCGCGGGTCTCGCCCGCGGTCGATGCGGCACGGGGGGTCACGAAGTGAGCGTCTGGAGCGATCTGTACAACGGCGAGACCTCGCTGAATTTCCCGCGTCAATGGCGCCGATCGCGCCTGATCTCGGGCGTCGCGATCCTTGTGTCGGTGTTCGCCATCGTGGTGCTGCACCTGAACCTCGGCATCGAGTTCGAAGGTGGCAGCTCGTGGGAGGTGCGCGCCCCGGGGGTGAGCATCGCCGACGCCCGCGACGTGTTGCGACCGTTCGGCGAGGCCGAGGCCAAGATCCAGATCGTCGACGGTGACGTGCTGCGCATCCAGTCGGCGGTGAAAGATCCGGTGAAGGCCACCGCGATCGGCGTCGAGCTCGCCAAGCTCGGCGAGTTCCTCGGCGTGCAGTCGGTGGGTCCGTCGTGGGGCAACGAGATCACCAAGCAGGCGATCAAAGCGCTCGTGGTGTTCTTCGTGCTGCTCGCCTTGTTCATGGCGTGGCGGCTCGAATGGAAGATGGCTGTCGGCGCGTTGATCGCGGTCGTGCACGACGTGTTCATCTCGGTGGGCCTGTACGCGCTGCTCGGCCTCGTGGTCACACCCGCCACGGTCGTCTCGTTCCTGACCATCCTCGGTTATTCGCTCTACGACACGATCGTGGTGTTCGACAAGGTGCACGAGCTCACGGCTCGCCCGTCCATCATCAGCCGGTTCACCTACACCGACATCATGAACACGGCCCTCAATCGTGTGCTCATGCGTTCCATCAACACCACGATGATGGGGCTCATCCCCGTGGTGGCGATGCTCGTTGTGGGCAAGGCCAAGGGCGCCGACACGCTCCTCGAGTTCGCGGTCGCGCTGTCGATCGGCCTGCTCGTGGGTGCGTACTCGTCGCTCTACGTGGCTGCGCCCATCGTGGTGTGGTTGAAGGAACGAGAACCGCGCCACGCGTCGGTGCGGGCGCGCATCGCGCAACGCGGCGAGGCTACGGGCGGCCGCATCGAGGGCGCGCTGCTCGTCGGAGCGTCGACCGGCGGCGGCATCGTGCGGGGCCTCGCGCCGAGCGACGACGCTCCCGCCGCCGCTCGGCCCGCCGCGAGCCCCGCGGGTCGGCCCGCCGCGAGTCCCGCGGGTCTGCCCGCCAGCGCGATCCCGCCTCGGCCGCGGAAGAAAAAGCGGCGGTGACCGGCGGGTGTCGAGATACGGGCCGTGTGGGCGGTCGGCCGGTAGCGTAGGACTATGCACGCCGACACCGATTGGCTCCGGAGCTTGATCCGAGACGTCCCCGATCACCCCGCGCCCGGCGTCACCTTTCGCGACATCACACCGCTGCTCGGCGATCCGAAAGCGTTCAAGGTCGCCGTTGACGAGCTGGTCGATCATTTCGCGGGCGTCGGCATCGACCATGTCGTCGGGGTCGAGGCACGCGGTTTCATCTTCGCGGCGCCGGTGGCGTACGGCTTGTCGGCAGGCTTCGTCCCTGTGCGCAAGCCGGGCAAGCTCCCGTGGCAGACCTACGCGACCGACTACGCGCTCGAGTACGGCACCGACCAGCTCGAGATCCATGTCGACGCGCTGGCGCCGGGCCAGCGCGTGTTGATCGTCGACGACGTGCTCGCAACCGGCGGTACCGCCGGCGCCACCGTGGGGCTGGTCGAGGGCCGTGGCGCCTCAGTCGTCGGTCTCGGCTTCCTCGTCGAGCTCGATCTGCTGGGTGGACGAACCCGCCTCGGCGCCCACCGTGTCGAGTCGTTGGTGCACTATGGCTGAGGTCGGGATGTGGCCGTGGTGAGTCGCGTCCTCCCGTGGCGTCGCGGCACCGCGCCGCCGGCAATCGAGACAGCGTCACTCATCGCGTCATACCACGAGCGTCATCCCAAGGCATCCGCCGATCTCATCGCGCGTGCCTACGAGGTGGCAGCCGTGGCACACGCCGACCAGACCCGCCGCAGCGGCGAGCCGTATGTGCAGCACCCGCTCGCCGTCGCAGAGATCGTGGCCCGGCTCGGTCTCGACGACGTGTCGATCGCGGCCGCGCTGTTGCACGACGCAGTCGAGGACACCGAGATCTCGCTCGTCGACGTCGAAGCGGAGTTCGGCAAGGACGTGGCCCGTCTGGTCGATGGCGTGACCAAGCTCGATCGCGTGCAGTTCGACTCGAAGGAGCATCAGCAGGCCGCGACGATGCGCAAGATGATCGTGGCCATCGCCCAGGATTTGCGCGTCATCATCATCAAGCTCGCTGACCGGCTGCACAACATGCGCACGCTCGCCGTACTGGCCATGGACAAGCAGGAGCGCATCGCCCGCGAGACGCTCGACATCTACGCGCCGCTCGCACACCGCCTCGGTATGCAAGACGTCAAACAACAGCTCGAGGATCTCGCGTTCGCGTCGTTGCACCCGAAGCGGTACGCCGAGATCGATCAGATGGTGTCGGTGCGCTCGCCCGAGCGCGAGCAGTACCTCGCGAACGTGTTGAACGACGTGCAGACGCGTCTCGCGGAGCTGGGCATCGTTGCCGAGGTCACAGGCCGTCCGAAGCACCTGTGGTCGATCTACGAAAAGATGGTGGTCAAGGGCCGCAGCTTCGACGAGATCTACGACCTCATGGCGATTCGTGTGGTGGTCGACACCGTGAAGGACTGTTACGCCGCGCTGGGGTCGATCCACTCCACGTGGAAGCCGATCCAAGGTCGGTTCAAGGACTACATCGCCATGCCCAAGTTCAACCTCTACCAGTCGTTGCACACGACGGTGGTGGGGCCTCAGGGCAAAGCGCTCGAGGTGCAGATCCGCACCTGGGAGATGAACTCGCGCGCCGAGTTCGGTGTGGCCGCGCACTGGGAGTACAAGGAAAAGGCGCCGAGCACCGACATGGCGTGGCTGTCGCGCATCGTCGAGTGGCAGAGCGAGACATCCGACCCGACCCAGTTCATGGCGAACCTGAAGTTCGACCTCGACCAGGACGAAGTGTTCGTCTTCACGCCGAAGGGTCGCGTGGTCACGTTGCCGGTCGGCGCGACACCTGTCGATTTCGCGTACGCGATCCACACCGACGTCGGCCACCGGTGCATCGGCGCGCGCGTGAACGGTCGCCTCGTGCCGCTCGACACGCGACTCACCTCGGGTGACACGGCCGAAATCTTCACGTCGAAAGTGGCCAACGCAGGTCCGTCGCAGGACTGGTTGAAGTTCGTCGTCAGTCACCGCGCGGCCAACAAGGTCAAGCAATGGAAGCTGCGCGAACGTCGCGAGGACGCGATCGAGCAGGGGCGCGAAGATCTTGTCAAAGCACTGCGCCGCGAAGCCTTGCCGGTGCAGAGATTGCTCGGTGGCGACATCTTCAAAGAAGTGCTCGGCTCGATGAACTACACCGACGCCGACGCGCTCTACGCGGCCATCGCCGAGAACCACGTCTCACCGAAGACCGTGGTCGCACGGGTGTCGCGCGCGTTGCGCGACGGTGCGCCCCACCATGAGGAGCAACTACCGCGCACGGTGTTCGCCCCGCGAGGGCCGCGTCGCTCGCGTGGCAATGCCGGCGTGCACGTCGAGGGTCTCGACGATGTGATGATCCGGTTGTCACGCTGCTGCACACCGGTACCTCCCGACGAAGTCATCGGCTTCATCACCCGCGGTCGCGGGGTGTCGGTGCACCGGTCCGATTGTGCGAACGCGGTATCGCTCATGGCCGCGCAGGGTGAGCGATTGATCGATGTCGAATGGGACGAAGAGCGCCAGAGCTACTTCGTGGCGTCGATCGAGGTGAAGGCGCTCGACCGCGCGTGGCTGCTACGCGACGTTGCGGCAGTGTTGTCCGATCATCACGTCAACGTGATCAGCTGCAACACCACCACCGGCGCCGATCGGGTGGCGAAGATGCGCTTCGAGTTCGAGCTCTCAGACGTGTCACACCTCGACTCGGTCCTCAAGGCCATCAAGGACATCGACTCGGTGTACGACGCCTACCGAGTCATCCCGGGCGGCGGATCTTGAGAAGAAACGTGCTCTGAACTGGGGCGTTGTGGCTTCTCACGTTGGGTGGGTGTTCCAACAAGTCGATCGGACGCGCGGTCGACCGCCCACTCGCCTGACGCGAACCACACGGGCGCGACTTTGGTGAAATGCGGCTGGAATTGGAATGTGCTAGCCCGAGTTGATCTTCGCCAAGCTGCAAAGCTGACCGCAGGCGATCATGACGAACCGTCGTCGGTCAGCATCGACACGCTGATGTTGACCTCGGGCGGCGAGTTGCTGCGTAGCGGGATGCCCGAGCCGTACCGAAGCTTCTTCCTGGCGTGCGGTGTACCGATCGAGTTCTTACAGTTGCGGACGGGCAGCCTCGTGGCTCTTCGGCAGAT
>JANMVY010000370.1:0-10550 GCA_031393535.1 Actinomycetes bacterium
GCGGGAGCGACGTACCACCAGTGCGGGCGCAGGTCGAGCACGAGCTCTTCGTCGTCGGTGAGGAGGTTCTTCGGGAACGGCACCCCGTGATCGTAGCCGCCGTGACCTCCAGCAGCCGGCGACTACGCTCGCCGCAGTGACCCTCGAGGAGACCCGCCCCACCACGGTCGGTCGTTTCGCGGCCCTGCGGGTGCGGAACTTCCGGTACTACTTCGTGGGCCAGTTCATCTCGGTCCTGGGCAACTGGATGCAGATCGTCGCCGTTCCCGCGCTCGTCCTGTACCGCATGAACCGTGGCGGCACCACGCTCGGCCTGGTCATCGCGATGTTGTACCTGCCGGTCATCGTGCTCGGCCCGTACGGCGGGGTGGCCACCGATCGGTTCTCCAAGAGGCGCATCGTGCTGACCACGCAGATCGCCTTCACCCTGAGCGTCGGCGCCCTCGGTCTGCTCGTGGTCACCGACCACCTTGCGTTGTGGTCGGTGCTCGTGCTGGCGGCGACCCAGGGTGCGATCAACGCGTTCGACAACCCGGCACGCCAGACCTTCGTCCACGAGATGGTGGGGGCCGAGCTCCTCACGAACGCGGTCGGCCTCAATATGCTCGCGATGAACACGGCCCGCGTGATCGGCCCCGCGATAGCGAGCGGGCTGCTCTACGTCACCGGTATAGGCACACTGTTCCTGCTGAACAGCGTGTCGTTCCTGGGTGCATTCACCGCGCTGCTGGCCATGCGCCGCAGCGAGCTGCAACCTTCACCGCGCGTCGCGTCCCAACCGGGGCAGATCCGCGCCGGACTGCGATACGTACGCGAAGAACCGACCATCCGCACGGCGCTGCTGATGCTGATCGTGGTGGGCGGCCTTTCGTACAACTTCCCTGTGGTGCTCCCGCTGCTCGCGAAGCAGACGTTCCACATGCCGAAGGAGCGCTACGGCACGTTCTTCAGTGCGATGGGGGTCGGTGCGATCATGTTCGCGCTCGCGTGGAGCACGCGAGTCACCGCCACCACCCGCCTGCTCACCATCGGCACGATGGGTCTCGGCGCGTCACTCGTCGCGTTGTCACTCGCGCCGACCAAGCTCGTGGCCTACCTCGTGCTGCCGTTCCTCGGTGCGGGCAGCATCAACTTCCTCGTACTCATGAACTCGACATTGCAGCTGACCGCCACCGCGCAGATGCGTGGCCGTGTCATGGCTCTGTACACGATGGCCCTGCTCGGCACCACGCCGGTTGGTGCGTTGCTCATGGGATGGATCGGCCAGGAGGTGGGTGCGCGCGAAGCCACCGCGCTCGGGGGCGTCGCGGCGATCCTCGCCGCCCGGTGGGCGGCTGTTCGCTTCACACGCGACGCGAGCGCAGCAACCGCAGCTGCGCCGGCCTGAGGCGCGGCGATCAGCGATATAGCTTCCGCGGGAACACACGCTCGCTCGCGACGACCTTGTCGAGGAACACGAAACCGTCGAGATGGTCGAGCTCGTGCTGGATCGCGCGTGCTTCGAATGCGTCGCACTCGAGCACGCGCTCGGCACCATCCGGCGTACGGGCTCGCACGACTAGGCCGGTGTGGCGCGCGACGTCACCGGTGAGATCGGGCACGCTCATGCACCCTTCGCGACCGATCTCGACGCCTTGTGCGAACATGACCTCAGGGTCGATGAGCACGAGCTCGCCGTGGCAACTGCGCGCCTTTCTGTGCCCGGTCACGTCGATGCAAAAGATGCGCAGGCCGACACCGATCTGTGGTGCCGCCACCCCGAGGCTGTGTGGCGATGCGCGCATCGTGTCGAGCAGGTCGACGCACACCTGACGGACACGTTCGTCAAGGTCGCCGACCGGGGTGGCCGGGGTCTTCAGAACGCGTTCGGGGAGTTGGACGATCGGTCGGATCATGAACAGTTCAGAGGATGTCGACGTCGACCGCGCGAAGCGTGCAATCGACACCCAACTCGCGGGCGACCGCGTCGAGAGCGGCGCTGAGCGTCGTTTCGTCGAGGTTGTCGGGCACACGCAGGTCGAGCAGCATCGCGTAGACGGGCGCGGCAGCGTCACGGCCGATCACGCGTGTCGTCAGGTCGACGATGTTCACTTGACGCTCGGCGAGCACACTCGTGATCCGGTGCACGATGCCCGGGTGGTCGGCCCCGTACACCGTGAGCATGCACTCACGCCCCGTCGGCTCGTGGCTGCGTGAGTCGAGCGAGCGAACGTCGATGGTCAACCCGAGCGAGGTCGCGGTCGGGGCCAGCGCAGCGCGTACTGCCGCCGAGTCAACCCCGCCTGCGGCCACGACGAGCACGATTGCGAACTGGCCCTCGAGCAACGTCATCGCGCTGTCCTCGAGATTTGCGTGGATGGGGAGCAAGGCTCCCGTGAACGCGGCCACGATGCCCGGGCGGTCGTCGCCGACTGCGGTGATCACGAAGCGGGTGGTCACAGGCGCTCCTGCGTGCGAGTGGGGTGAGGAGTGCGGGCGGCGCCGGCAGTGGTCGCGTCGCTGTCACACCGGGTCGATAGTGTCGCATACGATGACTCGCCCTCCTGTCACCGAACCTCGTCCGGACCCGTCACACGTCGCCGACCTGCTCGACGGCCTGAACCCTGAGCAACTCGAGGCGGTCACCACGCCGAACTCGCCGCTGCGCATCCTCGCCGGCGCGGGTTCGGGCAAGACACGCGTGCTCACGCGGCGAATCGCGCACCGCGTGGTCATCGACGACATCGACCCTCGGCACGTGCTCGCCCTTACCTTCACTCGCAAGGCCGCGGGCGAGATGAACAACCGGCTCCGCGCGTTGGGCCTACGCGACGCCGTAGCCGCGGGCACGTTCCACGGCATCGCGTACGCGCAGCTGCGCGGCCGCTGGGCAGATCGCAACATCAAGCCGCCGGCACTGCTCGACCGCAAGCTCGGGTTCCTCCGACGCATGTTGCCCCCGGGCTCCGACCACACCCAGGCGCTCGATCTGGCGGGCGAGATCGAATGGGCGAAAGCGCGCGCGATCGGCCCCGAACGCTACGAACGCGCTGCGGCCACTGCGGGGCGCCGCACCTCGATTCCGCCAGCGCGCGTGGCCACGTTGTTCGAGCGCTACGAGGACGACAAGAAGAAGCGGCGCATGATCGACTTCGATGATCTGTTGTCGTTGTGCCGGCGGGCGCTCACCACCGACACCGAGTTCGCGGCCGCGCAACGGTGGCGATTCCGTCATTACTTCGTCGACGAGTTCCAAGACGTCAACCCGTTGCAGCTCGGGCTGCTGAACGCGTGGCTCGGCGACCGCGACGACCTCTGTGTGGTCGGCGACCCGAACCAGGCGATCTACGCATGGAACGGCGCAGACGCCGACGCCCTGGTGTCCTTCGAACGCCATTTCGCCGGCGCGTACACGGTCGAGCTGCGCCACAACTACCGGTCAAGCCCCGAAATCGTGAACGCGGCCACTGCGGCGCTCGGCAGCGGTCGCCTCGCCGGGCATCGGCTTGTCGCCACCCGCCCGAGCGGGCCCGCGCCGCGCCTGCGCGCCTACCGCTCCGACCGCGACGAAGCCGTCGGTATTGCGCGGGCCGTCCGCGACGCACGCGGACCAGGACAACGCTGGGCGGCCCAAGCCGTGCTCGTGCGCACCAACGCGCAGATTCCCCTTCTCGAAGACGCGCTGCGCACCGCCGCCATCCCGTGTCGCACCCGGGGTGGCGGGTTGCTCGGGCTTCCCGAGGTCAAGAACGCGCTGTCCGGGCTCGAGGTCAGCCGTGCGCCCCTCGCCGTCGCGCTGGTCGACCTCGAGCTGTCGACCCAAGGCGACGACGACAGTCCCGCCGTCGAGGTCGAGCGGCGGTCCAACATCGCAGCGCTCGTCCGCCTCGGCCACGATCTCCTGACCCTCGATCCTTCGGCGACGGCCGGTTCCTTCGTCGAGTGGGCCCGAGCCTCGGCCGCGACCGACCAACTCGGCGCCGGGGGTGACGCGGTCGACATCTTGACCTTTCACGCGGCCAAGGGGCTCGAATGGTCTGTCGTGCACCTCGCGGGTGTCGAGGACGGGCTCGTGCCCATCGGGCACGCGAAACGCGAGCCCGAGCTGGCCGAGGAACGCCGCCTCTTTTACGTGGCCTGCACGCGCGCCGAGACCGACCTGCGCATCAGTTGGGCCGAACAGCGCACGTTCGGCACGCGATCGATGAGCCGATCACGATCAGCCTGGCTCGACGAGGTCGAGATGGCCAATGCATCCCCGCAGTTGATCGCGGCGCGCACGGCCGCGAACCGCAACCGGGCTGTCGGACCGACGCCCACCCGCCGCGCCGGATCCCCCGCTGCGCAACCCGATTCGGCGCTGCTCTCGACGCTCAAGCAATGGCGCACCACCATGGCCAAAGGAGCGAAGGTGCCGGCATATGTGATCTTCGCCGATGCGACCCTCGAGGCCATTGCCGCGGCCAGACCGCACCGGCGCGCCGACCTGCTCGGGGTCAGCGGCATCGGGCCGGTCAAGGTCGAACGCTATGGCGAGGTGCTGTTGCAGCTCATCCGCGATCACGAATCGGCCGGCGCACCCCCGGCGTAGGTCGGGGGCCGATCGCCGCGGCACGCCGCGCCGAGGTCCTCAAGAGCGTGCCGTCACTTCCGATAGGGAGAAGGGTCAGCGTCCTCGCTGCCTGCCCTCGACCCCGAAAGACCACCGTGGCGCCGACGACCGTTCCTTCACTCAGCGCAATGCTCACCCTCATCGCTCTCGTCGCAGCCTGCAATCTGGCCGCGGGGGCGTGGCGCCCGCAGCTGCTCTTGGCGTCAGCCGATCGTCCGAAGTTCCCGTTCGGGGGCAAGCGGCGCGAGCCCTCGGCACCCGAGTCGAGCGGGCCTGACCTGCTCGACGATGTCGCCGGCGGTCGCTACGGCGGCGGACAGACGCTTCTCCCGGCGGTCGGTGGGTCCGGCGAAAGGGGTATCAGGCTGCCGCGCCTGTTCCCCGACCTTGACGAATCGGCCGACGCGGTCGACGACCAAGGCTTCGACGACGACCTGATCACCTGGGCACCCGAGGCCCCGAGCGACCCGACGGTGTCGGTGGGCCTTGTGCCACCACCTCGTCCGATGTCGGTCGACTCCGGCGACCCCGGATGGCCCCGCGAGATGGGGCTGCTCGAGGCGATCGCTGACATGGGGCCCGCCGCGATCAAGGCAACGTACCCGCCCACCACCGACGAAACCGCCGCCGGGCACCGCGATCCCGGTGCGTGGCGCGGCGCCCCTCGCGGTGGCGCGCCGGCGACCGCCCCGTTCGCGCTCGAGTCACTCCCCTCACCACCGTTCGGTGACCTCGCGCCGGTCGAGCCCTGGGAGTACGTCACCATCGACGCGCCGCACGCAGCGCCGACCACCCCGTGGGGACACCTCGCAGCCGAGGAACCCGCAGGCGACTCGTGGCTCGACGTGGCCGCTTCGGTTCCGCGACTCGCTCCGGAACATGACGCTGACTCCTGGCACTCGTGGCAGTGGCAGACCGACGAGGCGAGCACGGCGGTCAGCCCCATGTGGGAGCACGAGCCCGCACAAGCCACGCCGCCACTCGCCTACGCCTTACCAGTCGCTCCGCCGACCGAGGTGCAGTCGTCGTGGTCCGACATCTTCGACATCTTCCAGAGCGACGACGACCCGATCGACCCGATCGACCCGATCGACCCGATCGACCCGGATGAGAACGTCGGCGACGATCACGAGGCCTTGTTCATGCCCGATAGCGTCGCGGCGACGCGTGAGGAGTCGGGCGAAGTCGAACCACCGCCGGGCGACGCGTGGGCATCGACGTTGCTCGATCGGTTGCGCGCCGTGGTAGCCACCGCCGAGGAGCCCGCTGAGGCCCTCCAGGAGTTCAACCTGCGTTTCGCACGCGGCCTTCGCCTGCGCCTCACGAACGAGCAGGTGGTCCAGTACCTCGCCCAGGGGGTGCACCTCATCGCGCCCGACGCGGAGGCACAGGTGTTGTTCGCGTCCAACGGTGACGCGCTCGACGAGCGCGCCGTGTCGGCCCGCGCACCCGGCCCGGTTGCGACGTGACCCATGGCGACCTCTGCCCCGCGGTAGTCCACGGCGATACCCTGCACTTCGACAACTCGACGCTGCTCGACGCGTGTCCGCACCTCACGAATCGCGCCACTGGCACCTGCGCCGCTGTCTGTGTCCCACTCGAACGCGACGGCGATACCCGCGGGGTGGTTCACATCACCACACTGCTCAACGCGGCGCTGCCCGCGGCGACAGTCGACGCGATCGAGGAAGCTGCGCAGCAGGTGAGCGCGCGACTCGTCGAGCTGAACACCTCGCGCCGCAAACGCGAGCTCCGCGACCGCGTGGAGCGCAGCATCGACGCATAGCGCCTGCACCGACGGGCGCATCCACCCGAAAAGCATCGCGCCGAGCGCACCACACATACACACGCGAGAGGCCAGCACGCCCTACGAGAACGCGCCCGTTGCGAATGCGCCTTACGAGAAATCGGCGACCACCGGCGCGTGGTCACTCGGCGAGTCGCCCTTGCGTGCGTTGCGATCGATCACCGTGTATTCAAGGCGCGCCGCGAGCGATGCCGACGCGAGGATGAGATCGATGCGCAAACCCTGGCGCTTGTGGAAGCTGCCGCCGCGGTAGTCCCACCACGAGTAGAGACCAGCCTCCGCGTACCGATCGCGGAACACGTCGGTCATTCCCCAAGCAAGCAATGCACCGAGCGCCGAGCGCTCGCGCTCGCTCACGTGGGTTGCGCCGACCAACGCGGCCGGGTCCCAGACGTCGCGGTCATCGGGGGCGATGTTGAAGTCGCCGACCACGCACACATCCTGTGTCGAATCGCACGCCTCGGTCAGGTGCACGCGCAAGCGGTCGAGCCAGCGAAGCTTGTACTGATAGTGCTCGTGATCGAGTGAGCGACCGTTCGGCACGTAGCAGCTCGCGACACGCACCGACCCACATGTTGCCCAAACGATGCGCGCTTCAGGGTCGGGCTCGCGACCGTCGCCAAAGCCGACCTGTGGGTCCTCGATACCGACGCGTGACAGGATCGCAACGCCATTCCACTGGCCCTGACCGTGGTGGAACGACTCGTAACCAAGCGCCTCGAACGTGAGCCACGGGAACGCGTCGTCGGCCAGTTTCGTCTCTTGGAGGCACAGCACGTCGGGTCGGAAGTCGGCCACCCAGGACTCGACCCGCGGGAGGCGAGCGCCGAGCGAGTTGACGTTCCATGTCGCGATTCTCACGGCGGCACGATACGCCCGTCGCGGCACACGTGCGCGGGTCCTCGGTGGTGCCGACCGTAGACTCAGGGAGCAGTTTGCGCCGGCCGGCGTATCCATGTATCGAATCCCAGACGGAAGGGCCACGATGCCCGGAGAATTTCGCCCTGTCGAGAGCCGGCCCGAAGCCACCCGGGCGAAGGATCTCGTCGGCCAGAACGCCTGGCTGGTCGACGAGATGTATGAGCAGTACAAGGCCGACCCGCATTCGGTGAGCACGAGCTGGCAGGAGTTTTTCGCCGATTACGGCAACGACAAATCGTCGGTGATCACCGCGCGGCTGGAACCGAAGGTCGCATCGCCCGCGCCGCCGGCATCGTCCGCGGCACCGGTGGCACCGGTGGCACCGGCGGCACCCATGAGACTGTTGGGCGAACCCATTCGTGGCGCCGCCGCGCGCATCGTGGCCAACATGGAAGCAAGCCTCGGTGTGCCCACCGCGACGAGCTTTCGCGAAGTGCCGGCGCGCCTGCTCGAGGTCAACCGCTCAATCATCAACTCGTACCTGCGGCGCACGCGCGGCAACAAGACCAGCTTCACCCACCTCATCGGCTACGCGGTTGTGCGGGCGATCGCCGATTCCATGCCCGTCATGAACTCCACCTTCATCGACGACCACAGCGGTCCGCGCGTCGTGCGGAACGAGCACGTGAACCTCGGGGTCGCGGTCGATGTCACGAAGGCCGACGGTTCGCACACCCTGCTCGTGCCATGCATCACGCGTGCCGACACACTCGATTTCCAAGGATTCGTCGACGCGTACGAGGAGCTCATCCGCAAGGTGCGCTCGAACAAGCTCAGTGCGGACGACATGGCCGGCACCACCGTTTCGCTCACCAACCCCGGCACCGTCGGCACACTGCAGTCGGTGCCTCGGCTGATGCCCGGGCAGGGATGCATCATCGGCGTCGGCACCATCGACTTCCCCACCGAGTTCCAGGCTGCCGATCCGGCGGCGCTCGCCGAGCTCGGTGTGTCGAAGATCGTCACCATCACGTCGACCTACGACCACCGCATCATCCAAGGCGCCGAGTCGGGCCTGTTCTTGAAGAAGGTGCACGAGCTGCTGCTCGGCGAAGACGACTTCTACGTCGACGTGTTCCGCAGCATCGGCGTGCCCTACGAAGCGGTGAAGTGGCGCAAGGACATCAACCCGGTCGACCGTGAGCACGCGCTGCTCGAAAAGCAGACACAGGTCAACACCCTCATCAACACCTACCGCGTGCGCGGCCATCTGATCGCCGATCTCGATCCGCTCGCGTGGAAGGAACCGAAGACCCACCCCGAGCTCGACCCCACCTACTACGGCCTCACGATCTGGGATCTCGACCGCGAGTTCCTCACCAGTGGGCTCGGTGGCACTGCTGTGGCAATCGGTCGCCAGCACCACGTCACCCTCGACCGAATCCTCACCACGCTGCGCGACGCATACTGCCGCACGATCGGCGTCGAGTACATGCACATCCAGAACCCCGCCGAGAAGGAGTGGATCCAACGCCACGTCGAGGGCGTCGACCCGTCGGTTAGCCCCGACGAACAGCACCACATCCTCGATCGGTTGGTCGCGGCCGAGGCGCTCGAACGGTTCCTCGCAACCAAGTACGTCGGGCAGAAGCGATTCGGCATCGAAGGCGCCGAGAGCACTATTGCAATCCTCGACAAGTTGTTGAACGAAGCAGCCGACGCGGGAATGGATTCGGCGTTCATGGGTATGACGCATCGCGGCCGGCTCAACGTGCTCGTGAACATCGTCGGGAAGAGCTACGACCAGTTGTTCCGCGAGTTCGACGGCAACATCTCCCCCGACTCCATCCAGGGCTCGGGCGACGTGAAGTACCATCTCGGTCAGTCGGGCAAGTTCACGTCGCGTGCGGGCCATGTCATTCCCGTCGAACTCGCCGCAAACCCGTCGCATCTCGAGGCGGTGTCACCCGTAGTGGTCGGCATGGCCCGGGCGCGCATGGATCAGATCGACCCGCCGGGTCGCTACCCCGTGCTCCCGATCATCCTGCACGGCGACGCCGCGTTCGCCGGCCAAGGCGTCGTCGCGGAGACGTTGAACCTGTCACAGATCAAGGGCTATCGCGTCGGCGGAACGGTGCACCTGGTCATCGACAACCAAGTGGGATTCACGACCACACCGGACTCCGCGCGCTCGTCGGTGTACTCCACTGATGTCGCGAAGATGATCCAGGCGCCGATCTTCCACGTGAACGGTGACGACCCCGAAGCATGCGTGCGCGTCGCGAAGCTCGCGTTCGACTACCGCCAGACGTTCAACCGCGACGTGGTGATCGACATGATCTGCTATCGACGCCACGGCCACAACGAGGGCGACGACCCGAGCTACACGTTGCCGCTCATGTACAAGAAGATCGACAACCGCCGCTCGGTGCGCAAGCTCTACACCGAGGCGCTCATCAAGCGCGGCGACCTCTCGCTCGACGAAGCCGAGCGGTCGCTCGACGACTTCCAGCAGCGCCTGCAGCGCGCACTCGACGAGACCCGTCAGTCGGCGCCGCCGAAGGGGTTGAAAGCCCGAGCCCCGATTCACTCCATCGGGCCGCTCCCCCAAGCCCACACCGCAGTCACCGCAGAGGTCATCGAGCGTGTCTACGCGAGCCTCACGTCGACACCTCCCGGCTTCACGGTGCACCCGAAGCTCGTGAAACAGTTCGAGGCGCGCGACGAGATGTTCCGCAACGGCGAGGTCGACTGGGCCCTCGCGGAGGCGCTCGCGTTCGGTTCGCTGCTCGACCAAGGCGTGCCGGTGCGGCTGTCGGGTCAGGACAGCAGGCGCGGCACGTTCTCGCATCGCCACTCGACGCTCGTCGATTACGAGACTGGTGAAGAGCACGTGCCTCTCGCCGCGCTGGCACGCGGCGGAGCCGCGTTGTCCATCTACGACTCGCTGCTGTCGGAATACGCGGCTCTCGGATTCGAGTACGGCTACTCGGTCACGAACAAAGACGTTCTCGTCATCTGGGAAGCCCAGTTCGGCGACTTCATGAACGGCGCCCAGATCGTGATCGATCAGTTCATCGTCGCCGCCGAGGACAAGTGGGGCCAGACCTCGGGCCTCGTGATGCTCCTCCCACACGGCTATGAGGGCCAAGGCCCCGAGCACAGCTCGGCACGCATCGAACGCTTCCTCACGTTGGCCTCCGAGGACAACATCCAAGTCGCCAATGCCACCAATGCGGCACAGCTCTTCCACCTGTTACGGCGCCAGATGGTGCGCGACGTCCGTAAGCC
>JANMVY010000454.1:0-4166 GCA_031393535.1 Actinomycetes bacterium
TGTTGCCGGCCGACACCCTCGCGTTGTACGAGGGCAATCACCTCACGCCGAAACTGGGTACTCCCGAGAACGTGGCCGACGTGGTCGCGTTCCTCGCGTCGGATGCCGCGGCATACGTCACGGGCCAGGCCATTCCGGTCGACGGTGGGTTGTTCAGCCACCTCCCCACCTACGCGCAGATGCGCGCACTCGAGTCCTGAGCCTCAGACCTGTCCGATCGTGCGGAACACGCGGGGTGTGCTCGGTGTTGACGCGGCCATGGCTGACACCGTGATCGAGACCGTGCGCCTCGGCAACCCGCCGTGGCCCACCGTCGACCCGTTCCTCTTTTGCGTGCACCACGACGACACGTATCCCGCGGGCAACGATGCCCACGGGCCTGCCGCCTCGCTTGACGGGCGCACCATCGGCAACGACTTCGCCGGTATCGACGGCTGGCGCATGTACCACGGCGACGTCGTACCCGGATTCCCGCAACACCCGCACCGCGGTATCGAGACCGTGACCATCGCACGGCGCGGGCTGATCGACCACAGCGATTCGCTCGGCGCCATCGCACGTTTCGGTGAGGGTGACGTGCAGTGGATGACCGCGGGCCGCGGCATCGTGCACGCCGAGATGTTCCCGCTACTCGATCGCGACGGGCCGAACCGTGCCGAGCTCTTCCAGATCTGGCTCAACCTGCCCCGGGCCGACAAGCTCGTCGAGCCGCATTTCACGATGCTCTGGAACGACGAGATCCCGCTGATACGAACGGTCGACGCGTCAGGTGGGCGCGCCGAGGTCACGGTGATCGCGGGTGCGCTCGATGGGCTCGCGCCGCCGCCACCTCCACCGCATTCGTGGGCCGCCGACCCGGCGAACGACGTCGCGATCTGGGCGATCCGCCTCGACGCGCGAGCAGAGTGGCAGATGCCCGCCGCGGCGAGCGCCCTCACGGTGCGCACGTTGTACGTGTTCGCCGGTGACGATGTCACGATCGACGGTGAGATTGTGCGTGCCGGCCACGCCGCCACGTTGCGCGCCGATCGGGTTGCCGCGCTGCGCGCGGGCGACTCACCCGTCGAGATGCTGCTCTTGCAGGGTCGCCCTATCGGTGAACCGGTCGCGCAATACGGGCCGTTCGTGATGAACGATCATGCCGGCGTGCAACAGGCGTTCGACGACTATCGCGAGACCGGTTTCGGAGGCTGGCCGTGGCCGAGCAACGACCCGGTGCACGGCGACGACCCGCGTCGCTTCGCGCGTCACGCCGACGGGCGCGTGGAACACGGCACTCGACCATCGGCGGACCTGCCCACATGATCGACATCACGCTCGATCGGTTCGAGGAGCTCGTCGGCCAAGCCCTCGACTCACTCCCCGAGGAGCTCGGCCGCTTGGTGCAGAACGTGGCGGTGCTGGTCGACGACGGACCGCCAGGACCCTTCTACGGGTTGTACGAAGGTGTTCCGCTGACCCGCCGCGCCAACTACGGCGCACTCGCGATGCCCGACCGGATCACGATCTTCCGCCGCACGATTCTCGCCCACGCGCACGACGAGTGCGACGCCGTCGACCGCGTGCGACGCACCGTCATCCACGAGGTCGGGCACCATTTCGGCATCTCCGATCCGCGGCTTCGCGAGCTCGGCTGGTAGGCGCATGCCTACCATCGGCTTCATGGAATCGCGATACGTCGACACGGCCGGTTTGCGAATGCACTACCTCCACGCCGGAGAATCCGGTGCGCCGCCGGTCGTGTTGTTGCACGGCTTCCCGCAGACCTCGCACATGTGGCGCCATCAGATCCCCGTGCTCGCCGAGCGCTACGAGGTGTTCGCACCCGACACGCGCGGGTTCGGTCGCACCGACAAGCCGCGCATGCGCGTGACCCGCGACATCCTGGCTCGCGACATCGTCGACTTCTTCGACGCACTCGGGCTGCATTCGGTGCGCCTCGTCGGTCACGATTGGGGCGGCATCATCGCCACGAAAGTCGCGCTCGATCACGGCGCGCGACTCGACCGGCTTGCGCTCGTCGACACGCTCACCTCGGTGTGGATCCCGTGGGGCATCCACGGGTACTGGTTCAAGTGCGAACCCGAAGCCGAGCAGTTCTTCACCCACCACGGCACCGAGTTCATACGAAGCCTCTTCGCAGGTGCGCCCCGCAGCTACAGCGGTCCGCCGCACTCACCCTGGGCGCCGGTCGACGGCGCGGCGGGCAGCGCGGCCATGAGCGACTGGGATCCCACGCGTGTCTACACCGCCGATGACGCCGAACACTTCGCGCTCGCGTTCGACGATCCTGACGTGTGGTTCCACGCGATCGACTACTACCGCCACGCGTTGCCGTTCCATCTCGAGCTCGACGACACGTCGGCGCGTCACGGGAAGCGCTACGAGTTCTGGTCGAACCCGAAAGTGGCCGCGATGTGGAACCACGAAGGATTGCTCTTCTCGCATCCCGACTACGGACCGTTCCCCGTGTTCGCACCCGAGGATCGCCACAAGACCTTCGACGGCCCGACGCTCTACCTCTTCAGTCCCTTCCTGATGCCCCAGGCCTTCGTCGACGGCGCGCTACCACCCGACGACTATGTGCCTGCGGGCAACCTCTACGCCGAGTCGTTCCCCCGCCATTTCCCCGACCTCGTCGCACGCGGCGCGCAATGCGGCCACTTCATTCCCGAGGAGGCACCCGAGCGCACGAACGCGGTGCTCGCCGCGTTCCTGGCCTGATGTCAGCGTTGCGCGACCACCTCGGCGAGTTCGCGCATGGCGGCCATGGTGTCGGCGGTGACCGTGGTGAACACGAGCTCGTCGATGCCGGCGTCTTCGCAACGCGCGATGAAGTCGAGGATCGCGCGTGGCGATGTGGGTGCGTTGCTCGTGAGCGCGTCGTCGAGCAGCGCTTGGTCGTAGCCGTAGTACGTATGCGCGTGTTTCACGAACGCGTCGTTCGCGTCGGGACCGAGCGCGAAGTTGCATGCGGCGACGAGGCGTGGGCGGCCCACCCGGCCGGCGTCGTCCCACGCGGCCTTGGTCACGGCGTACCGCTCGAGGTGCAGCGCGGGATCAGCGGCGAAGGCGAAACTGCGCAGGCCGTCGGCCATGCGGCCGGCGCGGCGCAACGCGGCAGGCACGAAACCGCCGATGATCACCTCGGGTCCGCCGACCGTGAAGGGCACCGGCCCCACCGGGTTCGTCCCCGGGAAGGGGGGCTCACCGCGCCAGATGCGTTGCATGGTGCGGAGCTGCTCCTCGAAGCGTGCGCCACGTTTCTCCCACGGCGAGGGAGCGACCGCGAAGTCGGTCTCACGCCCGCCCAGACCGAGACCGAGGCTGAAGCGACCCTGCGACAAAACATCGAGTGTGGCCGCTTGCTTCGCCACGATGCCTTCACGGTAGATCGGCAAGCACAGCACCGACGTCATAAGACGCAGCCGTGACGTGCGTGCTGCGACCCACGTGAGCGCGGTCATGACGTCGTGCGACTCGTACGCGAGTCGGTCACCGAGGCTGAGGCTCGCGAAGGGTCCGTGCTCGATGGTGCGCGCGAACTCGGCGAGCTCGACGGGGTCGGGTGCCTTCATCGGAAGTCCTACACCAATGTCCACGGTTGCCTCCTGCATGGCCGCATGCACCCCCCGGCGGCGCCGGGCGGCGATCAGCCGCGCGGTCGCGCGCCGGCGCCGCGGATGAGCACGCCCGGTGTGGCGCCCGTGTGCTCGCCCTCGCGCAGCGTGACCTGACCGCCGACGATGGTCGCGAGGAAGCCGCTCGCCGTTTGTTTGATGCGCCGTGCACCAGCGGGCAGGTCGTTGACGATCGTGGGCATGTCGGGGGTGACGCGTGCCGGGTCGAACACGTTCAGGTCGGCGATGAGGCCCTCGCGCACGAGCCCGCGATCGTGCAAGCCCCAGGCCCGCGCCGGTGCGAGCGTCATCATCTGCACCCCTTGTTCAAGGGTGAAGTCCTGGCGGTCGCGCACCCAATGCGCGAGCAGATGGGTCTGTATCGAACAGTCGGTCATCTGGCTCACGTGCGCGCCGGCGTCGGAGAAACCCATCACCGTGCGCGGGTGGGTGAGCAGCGCCTTCACGACGTCGTAGTCGAAGGTCGAGTTGGGTTGGGTGAAGAACTGCCCGAAGTCGGTTTCGAGCGCCAGATCGATGATGAGC
>JANMVY010000465.1:0-2010 GCA_031393535.1 Actinomycetes bacterium
GCCGGCTCCGCGATTGCGAGCACCGCGTCGAGCTCCGGTTGGGGTAGCTGATGCGAAAGCGGCAGCGGAACCGCGCCCAGCTTCCATGCGGCGACCACCGCGACGAACACGTCGACGCCGTTGGGAAGGACGATCGCGACCAACCGTTCGGCGGTGACCCCATGCGCCGCGAACACACGCGCCACCTGGTTCGAGCGCCGGTCGAGCTCGACCCGACTGAGCGACTGTTCGCCACAGATCACGGCGACATGCTCGGGGTCACGGGCGGCATGCACGCCCAGCGCAACGAGGAACGGCACCGGGTTCTCTGTCACCCGGGCGTGTCTAGTTGAAATGCGCTACCGAGTGTGACTCGACGACGAAGCCGGTGCGACGCGGTCGGGCGCATTCCTTCCGATGCACGTTCGACCGAACAGGCGTAGCGTCCGCGCATTCACAGACATGGGGGCCCGGATGCACGCAGTTGTAGTGAGTTCATTGATCAGTGACTTCGAGAACGCTCGGAAGAGCCTGCACGAACAGGTGATGCCGAGGGTGAAGCAGACTCCAGGGTTCGTCTCCGGCTGCTGGCTGGCACCCGAGGAGGGGAAGGGGATGTCCATCATCATCTTCGAAAACGAGGACGCGGCCAAAGCCATGGCGTCACAGATGCAGCCGGGGGCGAAACTGAACGAGTTCGTGACCATCGAATCGGTCAACGTTCGCGAAGTCGCCGGACACGCGTGACCGTACCCGACCGGCATCCGGAGGTAGGTCGATGTTCCGCCAAGTCGTGATGACCCGATGGGCCGAGGATGTCTCGCCCGAGCAGAAGCAGGCGTTTCGTGACGCCATCAATGGATTGCGCGCGGTACCGGAGCTACTCGCATTGACGTGTGGGGACGACGCCGGCCACTTCGACGACAACTTCGATTTCGTGGCGGTGATGGACTACGCCGACTTCGCCGCGGCGCGTCGCTACGTCGAGCACCCGTTACACCAGAGCTATGTCCGTGATCACGCGAGCAAGGTCATCGCGCAGCGAGTCGTCGTGCAGCACGAATGGACTCCCGCGTCATAGCAACGGGACCTACCCGCGTGATGGTCCGTCGGTTGGTTCTGAGCGGGTTTCTCGGGCGTTGTCGCGAGACGTCCGATCAGATAATCTGATTTTATGACCGAGGTGACCGCGACCGAGGCTTCGAGACGCTTCGCCGATCTACTCGACGGCGTCGAACACCGCGGCGAGCGCTACACGATCGTGCGCCGTGGCCGCGTGATCGCGCAGCTCGAACCGGTGATCCCGGCGTCCGGTGCCCAGGCCAAGGCACTCCTGCGCCGTCACCGAGTCGACCGGGCGTGGAGCGACGAAGTCAAAGCTCTGCGAGATGACCTGACTGTCGAGGATCGGTTCTGACGCTGCTCCTGCTCGACACGAACATTCTCATCAATGCAGAACGATCCGTCCTTGACCTCGACGGGTTGATCGCCGACTCGGACGAACCCGCGGTCGCAGCTATCACGATCGCTGAGCTCGGCGTCGGTGTTGAGACGGCCACGGGCAAGCGTCGACAAGCGAGACGAGCCTTCCTCGATGACGTCGTCGACACACTGCCGATCATCGGCTACGACTTGGACGTCGCGCGGGCTCACACCCAGCTTCTCGTGGCGGTCCGCAAGGCTGGCCGGCCCCGCGGCGCGCACGACCTGATCATCGCGGCCACTGCAGTCGCGACCGGCCGCAACGTGATCACCTACGAAGGAACCGGTTTCGACAACCTTCCCGGAGTCATCGTCTGCCGCCCGACCTGACCGCCGAGCAGCGCCCAACTGCCGCCCGGCACCACCGACTACCGTGCGAGGCCCCCGGTGTTCGGGGCGGCCCTCGGCACCCTGAACTGAGCCGGCTGCGCGGAACTGGCCACATTCGCCGGTGGTGCTAGAGCATCGCGATCGGGTTCACCGGCGAGCCGGTCGCACCCTCGATGACGAGCGGTGCGACGACCAACTGGAACTCCCATCGCCCGAGAT
>JANMVY010000484.1:0-3186 GCA_031393535.1 Actinomycetes bacterium
CCATGGCGTCGTTCGACGCCGCAGGTTTGTCGTTGCCCGACACGCTCATGTTCCAGGCGATGTTCGAGATCCGCGTCGCGGCACGCGAAACGTCGTTGCCGGCCGGCCTGCATCCGACGAACCCACCCACGCTCGTGGTGCAGGGTTGGCGCTGCCCTGACAGCCCGTGGGGGCCATTCACCTGCGCGCAGGCACGCGTGGCCTGCCGCAGCGGTCTGCGGCCGCGGGGCATGGTGCAAGGGTGCGTCGTCGACAACGCCGCGGCCGTCGAGGCGCTTCGCCGAGACTGGGGCTTCCCCGCACAGTTCGGCGCGGTCCGTCTCGACGCCAATTACCACGACGCACGGCTCGAGGTCGCCGTCGGTGGTGCGCTCGCGATCGGGCTGCACGCGTTCGATCCGGTGCCCCTCGGCCTCGACGATGTGTCGTATTCGACCACGGTGGCGCTCGCCCACACTCCGCGGGGGCTGCGTCTCGTGCAGATCGACGCCGACCTCACGGTCGCACGCGCCGAGCGGCTCACGGCACGCATGCCCACATTCGATGCAGCCGCGTTCGGTGTGCACCCGTCGGTCGAGATCGCGCACCCCGTATCGGCCTCGGTCAGCCGCGGCTCGCTCACGTTGCACCCGTTGCGCTACGTGTGTCGACCCGACGAGCTCGCGTTCACCGGCACCGAAAGCGTTTCGGTCAGCTGAACTTCGCGATGACCTCGTCGCCGTACCGGGCGACGGCATCCAACAGCTGCGACGGATCGCCGCCACCAATGGTGAGGATGTTCCAGTTGACCCCCACGGCTTCGTTCCGGGCCAATCCTTCTCGGTGCGCCTCGGCGTCGAACGTCGTACCGAGGGCCGAGCCGCCGGCCAAGGTCAGGTACGCGATGTCGACCGGCTCGGTGCGCCCGATGCGATCGCATTCGGCCTGCAGTTCGTCGAGGTAGGTGCGCAGGTCGTCGAGGTTCTCGAGGTGACGCGACCTGCGGCGCGCGCCGAGCGAACGCGGGTTGATGAGCGGCATCCACCCCTGCGCGTGCGCCGCCACGCGCCGCAGCGTGATCTTCGCGTTGCCACCGAGCCAGATCGGCACCGGGTCTTGCACCGGGCGAGGGCGCGCGGTGTTGCCGGCCGCGGTGAACCGTGGGCTCGTGGCCGTGACGCTCGCACCGCTCCACGCGGCGCGCAGCATTGTGAGCGACTCGTCGAAACGCTCGTTGCGTTCGTCAAAGGGCACGCCGAGCGCGCGGTACTCGGCCTCGAGGTAGCCGACTCCCGCGCCGAGGATGACCCGGCCACCGCTCACCCGGTCGAGCGTGGCCACCGACTTCGCGAGCAGGAACGGGTTGCGGTACGGCAGCACCGTGAGGTTGGTGAACAGCCGCAGCGTGGTGGTCGCCGCCGCGACGTACGCCAGTGCGACGAACGGATCGAGCGCGTCGTGGCCACCGCTCGCCAGCCACTCGTCGTCGGGCATCGGGTGTTCGGTGAAGAACAACGCGTCGAACCCCGCGGCCTCGGCATGGCGCCCGAGTGCGGCAAGGAACGGACCTTCGCAGAACTCGTCGGGTATGGGATGGTGCACGGTGAGGCCGAGGGCGAAACGCATGTGTGGTTCCTAGCAGAGATCGCCCAGGTGCCCATCGAGCTCGGTGGGCGACGTTCAGCGTGCGCCGCGCAACACCTGGCCGGGCCGCGCGCCGGTGTCGACACCGTTGCGGCGTATGACCGTGCCGCTCACGATGGTGGCCGTGTACCCCGAGGCCTTCTGCATCACGCGGCGGCCGCCGGCGGGTAGGTCGTACGCGACGTACGCCGTTTCGAGGGTGAGCGTGTCGAGGTCGATGACGTTGACATCGGCCTTCTTGCCCACCGCGAGCACGCCGCGGTCGTGCAGCCCGTAGAGCGCGGCCGAGTCCTTGGTCTGCTTGCGCACCACCCATTCGAGCGGCAGGCGCGCGCCGCGGCTGCGGTCGCGCACGAAATGGGTGAGCAGGAACGTGGGGATCGACGCGTCGCAGATCATGCCGCAGTGCGCGCCGCCGTCGCCGAGACCCGAAACGCCCGCCGGGTGCAGCAGCATCTCGCGCACCGCGTCGAGGTTGCCCTCGCTGTAGTTGAACACGGGCAGCATCAACAGGTTCGTGCCGTCGCGATCGAGGAACGAGTCGTACAGCACGTCGAGTGGTTCGCGACCCTGCGCTGTCGCCATCGCGGCGATGGAGCAATCGGGCGCCGGCTCGTAGTTCGGCGGAGTACCGAGCTCGTAGAGCTTGGCGACCGACATCTGCACCATGAGGTTCATCGAATCGAACAGCACACCCGGTGTGGGTGCCAGGTCGGCCTCGGCGAGGATCTGTGCCTTCACCGATGGCTTGCGGAGCTCGGCGACGAGATCGGCGAACGGCAGACGATCCGCGAGTGCGCGATACGTAGGTCGCTTCGCGAACGCGTGATGTGTCTCGAGCCCGATCATCATGCCGAACGGTCGGCCGGCGACCTGCGGATAGACGGGCGCGCCTCGCGTGGTGGCGTCGAGCGAGATCTGCATCTGCTCACGCCACAGGTCGGGCGCGGCATCGACCTGCAAGAGCGTGTAGCTGACCGGCATGGCGATGGTCTCGGCGAGCCGGCACATCCAGTCGAGCTCCTTCTTCGGGGCGATGATGTCCTCGCCACCTGCTCCCATGGGTGCGAGCTCGAACACCGCGGAGCCACCCGCGGCCATGGCGCGGCCGAGACCGAAGAGCTCGTCTTCCGCGGCGTAGGTGCCCGGTACCGGCTCGCCGTCGATCGCACGATGGCCGAGCGTGCGCGAGGTCGAGAACCCCAGCGCGCCGGCCTCGACTGCTTCGCGCACGATGTCGGCCATGCGCGCGATGTCGTCGGACGACGCGGGCTCGTTGCGCGCACCGCGCTCGCCCATGCCGAACGCACGCACCGCGCCGTGCGAGATCTGCACGCCGATGTCGATCGAGTGACGACGCCGTTCGAGGGCGTCGAGGTAGTCGGGGAAGCTCTCCCAGTCCCACGCCATGCCTTCGTGCAGCGCAGTGCCGGGGATGTCCTCGACGCCTTCCATCAACCCGATCAACCAGTCCTCGCCACCACGAGCCACCGGCGCGAACCCGACGCCACAGTTGCCGGCAACGATGGTGGTCACCCCGTGCGAGGTCGACGGGTCGAGCAC
>JANMVY010000531.1:0-2467 GCA_031393535.1 Actinomycetes bacterium
CCCGCATCGCGTCGGACTCCTGGCCGAGATCCCCGACATGGACGCCTTCCAGGCGGTGATGGCTTCCGAGGTCGGCGCCGAAGCCATGAAGTTCGACGGCGTGCGTCCCGAGACGCTCGTGATCCTGGTCCAGTCCTAAGGTCCGCAGAACCGCAACCAGCGCCCGGTGGAAGCCTTGTGGCGAGCAAGTGGCCGGCGCACTTTTTGTCACTGCCGGTCGGGGGCGAGTGCAGATCGCAGGCTGTCGGGCCGCGGGCGCAGGATTCGGCGCATGAGCCGCAACGCGACAGTGACCGTCACGGTGATCAGCATGATGAGTCGGGTCAGCGGCCAGGTGACCGCGATCGCGAGCCACCCGAGGCCGGGGATCACCGCTCTCACGTGCCACGCCCGTTCCTCGACGATGCGGAACTGCCACGGGTCGACATCGCCGTTGGCGTCACCTTTCGTCTGCACGATGACGCCGGCCGGGTCGTCGGTGAGGCGATGGACGCGGTGCGCGACGACCTGATCGTGATCGAGTGGCGCATTGAAGACCAGCACCTCGCCGGGACGGATCGACGCGGTCCGTATCGGGGTCACCACGGCGAGCGAACCCTTCGGCATGCCCGGTGCCATCGATCCGGAGAGCACCGGCGTCAACCGCCACGCACCGATGAGGATGCCGATCTCGACGACGACCACCAGGAGCAGGATCAGTGCGGCCACGCTGCGGTACGCGGTGCGGGTTGTGCGTCGTACCCGCGATCTCTCGGCGGCTGACGGCCGCATCGCGCCAGGAAGCACCCGCGCCGCATCGTCGGCCTCGGCGATCGGTGCGGGTTGCGTGGTCGCGAGAGGGTCGGCGTTGCGCACTCTGGTGCGTCCGGTGATGAGGCCGATGATGTCGATGCCGTCGAGCGGACACCGTGCCAGCAACTCGATGACCTCTGGGGTGTCTCGGCAGCTGAGCTCCGCGGTTGCGTCGAGGTCGTGACCGCAGATCACGTGCAGCCCCGCCACCACCCGCACCGCGCTGCGGGCCGCGGCGAGTGAGTCGACGAGGCGCTCGCGATGCGGATCGGCGGAGCGGGCGCCTTCGCCGGCCGCGAGTGCCTCCTTGATCATCCGGTCGACGGCGAACGCGACAGGTGCGCGCGCGATCGCGGCCTCGTTGGCGGCAAGCCAACGTTCCACGGTGATCATCGTCGACTCGACTTTTGGCGAGTCTTCGATGAGCGCGGTCGCGATCAGCCGCACATCGTGCAACAGTGCGGGATGCGTGGCGGTCATGGTGTCGCTCATGGGCATCGACCGATCAGGCAGCAGTCGCGGAGCACCCGGTTCTCGTTCGGTGCGAGTCGGCTACTGCGCCGCCGCAGCGCGTTGCGTAGCGGTGAAGCCGAAGGTGATGGTCGAGCTCAGGCCCTGGAAGGTGTTCCCGGCCGCCGACGGCAGCGTCAGCGTGACGCGGAGGTAGTTGTCGGTGTTGGCCGTGAGCGTGATGTTGGACAGGGCGATGTTCGTCGCGATCACCGCAGTCGATGCCAGCACCGAGGTGGTGGTACCACCGCAGGTGTAGGTGTACGGGGGTCCGCCGGTCTCGGTCCAGGCGACGCTGCACTTTTGGATCACCATCTGCAGGCCGTTGGTGGCATCGGTGTCGAGCAACGAGCTCGGCGACGCGCTCGTCGTCATCGCAACCGAGGCGAGTGCGAGGGTGCCGGTGTTCTTCACGTCGACTGTGCGCTCGATCGTGTCACCCGCGGCGATATTGGACGCGCCGACCGCCAGGCGATTGTTGACCGCGGAAGGGGAAATCGCGGCGAGGGTCACCGTGCCGGAATCGATTGTCGGAGTCGCCGACTGCGTACTGGTGAACGTCGCATACGCGCCGACGCCGATGGTGAGGAGGCTGGCGGCGACCAAGCCGACCGCCAAGGCGAGTCGGCGGTTTGCGTGACGTCGGACTTCACGCAACTGTTGTCTTGCGTTGCTCAACATGACGGAATCCTCTGCGGGCTCGGCAGGCGCCTGTGATGGCGATGTGGCTCGATCGGCCGTTGCACCCCACAGATGAGGTACACAGCGCTGCGTTTTGGAACTCGTGGTCCGGGGTGCGGGTACCTACTGGGCGCCGGTGAACGTGAATGTCAAAGTCGACGAGAGACCCTGGAAGGTGTTGCCGGCGCTGGTGGGCAACGTCATCGTCATCAACAGCCGATCGGTTGTCGAGATCGCAGTGGCGGTGAGGTTCGACAACGTCAGGTTCGTTCCGATGACCGCGCGCGAGGCGAGAACGGTCGTGGTGGTGCCACCGCAGGTGTAGGTGAAGTTGGGGCTCGTGCCCGACTCGGTCCAGGTGGTCGAGCATCGTTGCAACAGGACCTGCAGACCGTTGGTGGCATCGGTGTCGAGCAACGAGCTCGGCGACGCCGTGGTCGTGAGCGTTATGGCCGAGAACGCCTTGGTGCCGCTGTTGATGAGG
>JANMVY010000541.1:0-4405 GCA_031393535.1 Actinomycetes bacterium
CGACCTCTCGCGTTCGGTGTCGAACTACGTGTACAACCACATCGACGGCATCGGCAAGTGTCACGAGGCGATGGCGAAGTCGTTGTTCCTCGGCGGAGTCACCCATCGGTTTCCGACTCTGCGCTTCGGGTTCCTCGAGGGTGGCGTCGGCTGGGCTGCCGGTTTGTACACGGCGCTCCTCGGTCACTATGAGAAGCGCAACGCACGCGACATCTGGCAGTTCGACCCTGACCGACTCGACGTCGATCGGCTCATGACCTATGTCGAGTCGCACGGCGACGACGCGACGTCGCGCGAGGCCGAGCGTCTGCGCGCGTGGTTCACGGCGCCGGCGGCGCGACCCGCCGAGCTCGACGACTTCGCTGCGGTGCACATCGCGTCGGCCGGCGATCTGCGCGACAAGTTCGTGCCGAACTTCTACTTCGGCTGCGAGGCCGATGATCCGCTCGTGGCGTGGGCGTTCAATGATCGCGTCAACCCGCATGGCGCCAAGTTGCGGGCGGTGTTCGGCAGCGACATCTCGCATTGGGACGTACCCGACATGACCGACACCGTGGCCGAGGCTTGGGAACTGGTCGAGCACGGCTCCATCGACGAATCGAGCTTTCGCGACTTCGTCTTCACGAATCCGGTACGGCTGCACGCGGCGATGAACCCTGATTACTTCACGGGCACCGTGGTCGAGTCTGCCGTTGTCGAAGCCATTGCCAAAGGGGAGGCGCAATGAGAACCGACCGAGTGCCGATGCTGCCGCTGCGTTCAGTGCTGTTCGTCGCGAGCACCGAACAGGCGCAGATCGACGAAGCCCTGCGCAGCGGTGCCGATGCCCTCGTGATCGACATGGAAGAGCCGCAGTCCCCGATGAGCGAGCGCGTGCGTGAGCGGGCACGGGCCATTGTGCGCGAGGTGCTCACCGATGCACCTGTCGCGGGTACGCCGGGCGCACCGCGTGTGTTCTGCCGTGTCCAGGCGCCGAGCACGGGGCAGATGTTGAAAGATCTCCGCGCGATCCTGCATCCGTCGCTCTATGGCGTGGTCGTACCGAAGTCGTACGGGCCCGACGACATCGTGGCTGCCGACGCCGTGCTCAGCAACGCCGAAGCCGAGGCCGGGCTGCCCCTCGGCCATGTGGTGGTGTATCCGATCCTCGAGACCGCGCCGGCGCTGCGTCGGGCCTATGACATCGCGATGGCCTCGCGACGCGTCGCCTACCTCGGCGGGGCGATCAGTCGCTTCGGTGACATCCACCAAGCGGTCGGCTTCCGCTGGACGCCCGAAAGTCGCGAGACGTTCGTGCTGCGCAGCAACGTCCTGATCGATGCGCGAGCCGCGGGCATCCGGTATCCGATCAGCGGCATGTGGGGCGGTCCGGTACTCGACACCGAGGGCTTCCGCCGCTTCGCGACCGAGCTTCGTGAACTCGGCTACTACGGCATGCTGATTAGCTACGGCGAGCACGTCGACTTGGCCCACGAGATCTTCACCCCCGCGCCGAGCGAAGTCGCCTATTGGAAAGAGCTCGTCGCACTCGGCGACGAGGCGGCGCGCACGGGTGAAGGCCCGATCTTGCACGGCGACCCCGGCCAGGGCGAAGCGCACGTGGTGCACGGCGCGCACGTCGAGTCGGCGCGGCTCAATCTCGAGTGGGCCACCGCGCTGGGCGTCGCGTGACACGGGTAGGTTCGGGTCCGTGCCGTTGAGCGTCCACGAATTGCGCGGCGTCACACTCGAGGTGCACGAGCGAGGTACAGGCGCCACGGTCGTCTATGTGCACGGCGAAGACGGCTTGATGTTCTCGGCACCGCTGTTGCACGACCTCGCCACACACGCGTCGATTCACGCGCCGGTGCTGCCCGGGTGGAGCGACTTGCGGTGGCCCGCGCACTGCACGAGCATCGACGACCTCGCGATAGTCCTGCTCGACTACTTGCGCGCGCTCGACGAACGGGTCGTGCTCGTGGGTACGTCGCTCGGTGGGTGGGTGGTCGCCGAGGCGCTCGTGCGCGACACAAGCCTCGTGCGCGGCGCGGTGCTCGTCGCGCCCGTCGGCGTCAAAGTCCGCGGTCGCACCGACCGCGACTACCTCGACCTCTATGCCGCGGCTCCCGACGAGGTCGCACGCGCCCAGCATTTTCGCACCCCGGTGATCGACCGCGCCTTCTTGGCCGACGTCGAGTTCGTCGAATTGGCCCGGGCGCAGCACGCCGTCACGCGCTACGCGTGGAACCCGTACTTCCACGACCCGAAGTTGCGGGCACGCCTCAGCCGCGTGCGGGTGCCAGTGACCATCGTCTACGGCGACGAGGATCGTTTCGTGTTCGACGCCGATTCGTTCTACGGCGCGTACGCCGCGGCGTTCATGCCCGCGGCCCGTCTTGTTCGCGTTCGCGACGCGGCGCACCGTGTCGACGAGGAACGCCCTGAGGTAATCGTCGACGAGGTGCACCGCATGTTGACCGAGCTGTCGTCGTGAGCTTTCGTTCGTGGTTCTTCACCGAGATGGGGTATCCGTACCTGCCGCCCGACGGCGAGTTCGACTCGATGCGCGTCACGTTGCCGGCGCGTGTGTTCGACCCGGAGCGGGGTGCCGATCTGTACGAGCTCTGCTTCGACCTCTATCGCGCCGCCGACGCCGCTGGCCTCGACGTGATGATCAACGAGCATCACGCGACCGCCACCTGCATCGACTCGTGCGCGCCCTTGTCGCTTGCGATCCTTGCGCGCGAGACGAAAACCGCCCGGCTCCTGATCCTCGGCAACCCGGTCTCCAATCGGGACGACCCGGTGCGTATCGCCGAGGAGATGGCGATGTGCGATGTCATCTCGCGAGGCCGGGTCGAGGTCGGGTTCGTGCGCGGCGTGCCGCAGGAGATCTCGCCGTCGAACGTGAACCCCGTGTTGATGAAGGAGCGGTTCTGGGAAGCCGTTGATCTCATCGTGACTGCGTGGACATCGATCGACGGTCCGGTCAGTTGGGAAGGCGACCATTTCCACGCACGGCAGGTGAACGTGTGGCCGCGCGTGTACCAGCAGCCGCACCCGCCGCTGTGGATCCCCACGCAGAGCGCGGGCACGGTCGTCGAAGCCGCGGATCGCCAGTTCAACCTGGCGGTGATCCTGAACGGCCACGAAGGCGCTCGACGCATGTTCGACACGTACCGCGCCCGTAGTGCCGAGCGTGGCTTCGCCCCGACGGCCCCTGCGCAGCTTGCGTACCTCGGCTTGGTGTACGTGGGTGCCACCGAAGCCGACGCACGCGAGGGTGCACGTCAACTGCAGTGGTACCTCCAGAACAACAAGATCGCGCCGCAGTTCCTCAATCCGCCCGGGTATTCACCCCCCGAACAGCGAGCACCAATTCTCGCCGCCGCGGCCCGCGGCGCACCGCTCGGCACGCCCATCGCGGGCATCATCGACGCGTCCGTCGACGAGTTGGTGGAAATGGGGATGTTCTTCGCGGGAACACCCCCGCAGGTGATCGAACAGATCGCGTCCTTTCACGAGCGTGTAGGGGGTTTCGGGAACCTCCTCATGATGATGCACGGCGGCCACATGGACTTCGAGACCACCACGCGCAGCATCGACCTCTATGCCCGCGAAGTGCAACCGGCCCTTGTCGGGCTGAACGACATCGGGTGAGGCCGACCTCACTCGCAGCTGAACACGCGCGGTACCGACACCGCGTTGACCGGCGCGGACAGCGAGTCACCGTCGGCCGTGAACGTGGCCCCCGGCGTGGTGACGCTCACCCAGCCGAACACCTTGTCGACCTGGGCCTTCACTCCGAGCGCTGTGGCGACCTGACCGATAGGTGTGCCGAGCGTGGCACCTGATGGCAGGGCGAGGCGACCTGCGGCGCTGTTCGCAGGCAGCGGATCGTCGCCGAAGAGCACGAAGCCGTAGCCGCGAAGTGTGCCAGGTGCCGCTTCGGTGTCTCGGCCGAACAACACTCGTAGTTGGTCCCACCCGACTAAGCGTTCGTTCTTCAACGTGGGGCTGTCGAGCGCACAACCGATCTCCCAACCCGTGTCGGACGTGGGTGGGCCGAGCGCCGCGGTGAGCTTCGCCACGGCGCCTTCGGTTTCGCTACCTATCGCCGCGCCGAACAGCGGTGCCGCGGTCTTCGTGGTCACGGCACTCGTCGTTCGGACCGCGGTCATGGTGGTCGGCGCCTCGACAGCCCGGGTCGTGGCGGGCGTCGCCACGGTCGTGGGCGCCGGTGCGAGCGTGGTCGTCGGGGAAGGTGTCGTTGTCGTCGCGGGCGCAATGGTGGTCGACGAGGTCGTGGTCGATGCCGCCAGAGTGACCCGAGCACCGCTACTGCACGCCCCCGTCATCGTGACGACAAACACGAGCGTCACCATGGCGGCGAACGTGCCAGCCGTTGATGGGCGCATTCTCGGCC
>JANMVY010000545.1:0-3179 GCA_031393535.1 Actinomycetes bacterium
CGACGGCAAGCAGTTCGCGGTACGCGACCACCGCAACGCGGACGACTTGCGTTCGGTGCGCACCCTGAGCGGCGGTGAGACCTTCCTCGCATCGTTGGCGCTCGCGCTCGCGCTCGCCGACAACGTCGCCGCGTTGAGCTCACGTGGCGCGCCGCATCTCGAGTCGATGTTCCTCGACGAAGGGTTCGGGTCGCTCGACCCGGAGACGCTCGACGTCGTCGCCGCGGCGATCGAGGAGCTCGGTGCGTCGGGGCGCATGGTCGGTGTGGTCACCCACATTCGCGACCTGGCCGATCGCCTTCCGGTGCGGTACGAGGTGACGAAGCTCCCTGACACGTCAATCGTCGAGCGGGTCGACCGGTGAGCGAACCGATGCGATTCGCGGTCGAGGCCTGGGCCCCCGACTACGGCATGAGCACCGAGGTCGATCTCGATGCGTCCACCCAGGCGATCGATGTCGACATCGAGGTGCCAGGCGACCGGTGGGCGCCGATCGCGCCGTCCGCGAACCTGGCCGAGCAGCCGGCCCGCCTGCTCTTCGTCGACGGTGTGCGACGCGTCGACGCGCGCATCTGGATCGAGCACGGCGCGTCGTCGGTCGCGGGCCTGTGTGCGACCATCGCCGCAGGTGTGGTTCGGGTAGAGGGCTCGCGGGCACAGGTGATCGACGCAAGGGTCGTGCGCGGCGTGTTCGGCCATGGTGTGGCGATCACGTCGATCCCGACCTCGTGCGGGGTGTACGAGGCACGCCAGGTCGCGGGCGATACCCCCGAAGCGCTCGTGATCGCGGTGCAGGACCGCATGGCGGCGCTCGAGATCGAGGCGACCAACGCGGCGGGCGACGCCGACATCGTGGTGGTCGACGGGCCCTTGCGCGGTCGCGGCCACGTGCTCGCCGCGGTGGGTTACGTGAAGACCCAACACACCCAGTACCTGCCTGCCCCCGTCGATGTCGTCGTGGGGCAGCTATCGGCCGGGGAACGCACGCCGTTGTTCGCCATCGGGGCGCCGTGGACCCGGTTCAGCTGGTACGCCCGCCTGCCCGGTCCGCGCACGCACGCGCTCGCCGGCATCGTGCGTTGCGAGGTGGGCGGCGACGGCGAGGTGGGCGCCGCCCGGCGACTCGCCGATCAGCTCACGGCGAGGCTTCCGAGGTTCGCGAGTCGCCCGCACAAGGACTCTCGTGCACCGCAGAACCTCTACCCGATCGCCGGTCTCGAGCGCGAGCTTCGTCGACGTCTGGGCGATCCGGCGCTCGTCGAACGAGCCTTGCGCGTCGCGTCGCACCGCTGAGCGGCGGTTGGACGCCGGGGTCCGAGGCCTCATTGACGCGTGGCTGCTCAAGCCCGCTGTTGCGCACGCCGATAGCGCGAGAGGTACGAGCCACACCCCACCGAGAGAAGGACCGTGAAGGTCTGTCCGCGCTGCAGCTATGTCGACTCCGAAGGGCGCCGGGTGTGCGTGGCGTGTCGCCGGTCGTTGATGGGCTCGCCCGAGCAGGACCTCGAACGGGTGCTCGCGCAGCGCGAGGCCTTGTTGGCCGGCGAGGAGCAGTCGCAAGGCCGGGCACCGTGGGGGCCCGCGCTCACCGCGCTCGTGGCGCAGGCGGTTGCGGTCGGGCGTGACCAGGTGACGGCCGCGCAACCCGAGAGTGTGCCGGCGATGATGCGCGTTGCGTTCGACGCATTGCTCGCCGTGCCCGACCGCATCGAGGTGATGGCGGGTTCGCGTGCAACCTCGCCGTCTCGCGACGCACCTGAGGCGCGTTCCATGACGCTCGACTTTGACGAGACCCCGAACGATGCTGTTGCCGAGGCGACCCGCCAGCAACTCGCACGAATGTACGACACGCGCCTCGCCGCGCCGGGGCCGATCGACGCCGATCGTCCGGAGGGTGCGCCGCGCCGCGACACGAGCGCATCGCGTCCTGACCGCGGGCCGCGGAAGGGTCGCGGCAAGGTGTTGCTCGCACTCGCTCTCGCGGTCGGTGTGGTGGTGGGTGTGCGCTACATCCGCGCCACTCTCGCCGATGGGGATCGTGCCGCGGCGCAGAACCCGACCACCCCGGTCGACAAGCTGCCATGGCAGCTTGTGCAGTACGGACAGGTCACCGTGCAGATGCCCACCGTGGCGAGCACGGCGACCCGCGATACGACCTCGGGTGGCGCGTACCGGTACGAGCGATTTGTCCTGCCCGACCTGACGCTCACCGTCATCTCGCGCGATGCGGTCGCATCGATGTCGACCGACGTATCCCTGCGCAGCTATGCCGGGCAGGTGGCCGTTCAGCTCGGTGGTCGCCTCACGACGGGGTTCGCGCGAGATGTCACGTTCGGAACGACGTTCAGCGCGAGCGTCGACCTGCCCGAGGGGCAGTCGTACCTCTATGTGCTCAGCACGCCGACCGAGGTCGTCGAGGTGCGTGCCGAGATCGGCGATCCGTCGAGCGGCCGCGCCCTCAAGATCTACGAGCGGGTGATCCGCTCGTTCAGCCCGGTCTGAGATGAACGTCTCGCGTCCGGGGCGTGGGCCGCGGCCCGGATAGCCTCGCCGGTCGTGGATCTCAGCGCCTTCGATCATCTCCTCGCCGCGATCGCCGCGCTGGGCGCGGGCGTGATCAACGCACTGGCCGGCGGGGGCACGCTGATCACGTTCCCGGCGCTCGTCGCGCTGGGTGTGCCCGCGGTGCGATCGAACGTCACGAACACCGTCGCGTTGTGCCCGGGCTATTTCGGTGGCGCGCACGCGCAACGCGCCGACCTCGCCGATCAGCATGCTCGTCTGCGAGCGTTGGGCGTTGCCGCGGCGATGGGCGGGTTGTGCGGATCTGTTCTGCTCGTGTCGAGCTCCGAGCGGGTCTTTCGCGGCGTCGTGCCGTTCTTGGTGCTCGGAGCGTGCGCGCTGCTCGCGTTCCAGGACCGCATCAAACGACTTCTCCCCATTCGGTCGATCGCGCAACCCGGCGCGCTCGCATCGCGCTGGTCGGGCCTCGCGATCTTCGGGGCGAGCGTGTACGGCGGTTACTTCGGGGCCGGCCTCGGCATCATCCTGCTCGCTGTGCTGGGGCTGTTGCTCGACGACACATTGCGTCGCGTCAACGCGTTGAAGCAAGCCATCTCGCTCATCACCAACGTCGTGGCCGCGCTGTTCTTCGTGGCGAGCGGCAAGGTCGTGTGGAG
>JANMVY010000572.1:0-1939 GCA_031393535.1 Actinomycetes bacterium
ACCCACGCGCGAGCAGCCGCCTCGGTGAGCCCGTCGACGGGATCGATCCAGATCTTGGCGATCGCATCGGGGTCGGTCTCGGCGACGGCTTCGATCTCGACGCCCCCCTGAGCCGACAGCATGCCGAGGTACTTCTTCGCCGAACGGTCGAGCGTGAAGCTCGCGTAGTACTCCTCGGCGATGTCGGACGCGTGCTCGACCCAGATGATGTCGACGCGATGGCCCTTGATGTCCATGCCCAGGATGTTGCCGGCGTGCAACCGCACCTCGGCGGCGTTCTCGGCCAGCTTGATGCCACCGGCCTTGCCGCGGCCACCGACCTGCACTTGCGCCTTTACCACCACGGGGTAGCCGGCCTTCTCGGCGATAGCAACCGCTTCGTCGACGTCGGCGGTGGCGCCACCAGCCGAGACCGGGATGCCGTATTGCGCGAAGAACAGCTTGCCTTGATATTCGTACAAGTCCACGTGTGGAGAGCCTCCCCGGCCCGTTGGTCATCGGTGCGGGCGTACGCCCGGGGCGCGCGTCGTCGCCGGAATCGGCATCATGCGACGCGCCCGGGCGATACTAGGCGGGTGAATCGCCGTCTTCCGCATCCGCAGCGCGGTCAGGTCCAGGGAGGTCGCTGAACGATGCCGGTAGCCCGCGGCACCCCGATCAACGCGCGCGCGCTCGTCGTGGTCGGCGCGACCATCCTTGCGGTCGCGCTGCTGCTCGGTCTGATGGTCGTGTATCTCGCGGGCCACGGCACGAAGGTACGCCTCGGCGACAACCAGTTCGTCGACCTCGACGCCAAGCGCACCGCACCGCGCATCACGAGCGACGGTCCGATCCAGTTCCCCGACGTCAGTGGAGGGGGCCGCGTCGTCAACCTGTCGCACGTGGGCACCGACCCGCAGACCGGCTGGTTCATCTTCGACGCTCGCTCGGCCGGCGCGGCGAAGCAGTGCATCCTCGACTGGGTCCGCGACCGCCAGGTGTTCGTCGATCGGTGCGACGCGAGCAACACGTATCCACTCGACGGCAACGGTCTGCGGCAATACGCAATACGGGTCGACGAAAAGGGCCGGCTCGTCATCGACTTCAATGTCGACCCGCTCACCACCACCACCATCGTGGCCGCTACCGGCGCGACGAAGAAATAGGACGAAGGAGACCACCATGGAGTTCCAGTTCGACGACGTCGACGGGATGAATGCGGCCGCGTCGGATGAGTACGGCGACTGGGGCCCTGAGATCGAGGTCACTCAGCAGATGATCAACGGATTCGCGGAGCTCACCGGCGACCGCCAATGGATCCACGTCGACGTCGAGCGCGCCACGCGCGAGTCGCCGTTCGGTGGTCCGATCGCGCACGGGTTCTTGACGCTCGCGCTCGTGCCGAAGCTCAACCCGGGCAGCGTGCGCATCGTGGGTCACGGCAACGCCGCCAACTTCGGCGCGGGCGGCCTGCGCTTCCTCGCGCCCGTGCCCGCGGGTTCGACGATCCACGCCAAGATGCGCCTGGTCGGGGCCGAGGCCCGCAAGAACGGCACACTCGTCACCACCGAGCTCTCGGTGCACGTGGTCGGCAGCGAGAAATCGTCGCTGTCGTACAACATGCAGATCCTCTACATGCCCAAGCGCACGGTGTGACCAGAAGCGTCGCCGCGTGAAACCGTCGCCCCGATCGCTCGGTCCGTTCAGTGACGAAGCCACGAGCGAGGGCCGTCTCCTCTCCGGGCGCGACTCGCGAACCCAGGAGTTCCTTCGCGTCGCTCGCATCTCGGGCGAGTTCATCCGTGGGTTCCGCGCCCTCCACTTCGCGCCGCCTTGCGTGACGTTCTTCGGCTCGGCCCGCTTCGGTGAGGACACCGAGCACTACTCCCGAGCGCGCGAGCTCGCGGCCGAGGTCGCGAAGCTCGGGTTCGCGGTGATGACCGGCGGTGGTCCCGGCCTC
>JANMVY010000061.1:0-6117 GCA_031393535.1 Actinomycetes bacterium
GTACCGGGCACTCACGACGCCGGCGGCAAGAGCACCTTGTCGATCACATGGATGACGCCGTTGCTCGTCTTGATGTCGGTCTTCGTGACTTTGGTGTCACCGTTCAAGGTGACGGTGCCGCCGGCAACAGCGATCTTGACCGCCTTGCCATTGAGCGTGGTGGCCGACTTGCCGTCGAGCTTGATGACCTCGGCAGCAGGGACGTTGCCCGCGACCACGTGGTACGTGAGAATTGCCGCGAGCTTCGCCTTGTCGGCGAGCAGCTGCTCCTTCGTGATGTTGAGGCTCTTCAAGGCCGCGGCGAATGCCTCGTCGGTGGGGGCGAAAACCGTGAGGGGCCCGGGGGCCTTGAGGGCGTCGACGAGTCCGGCGGCCTTGACCGCTTCGACCAGGACGGTGAAGGAGCCCGCGGCCACCGCGGTGTCGACGATGTCCTTTTCGACCATCACGCCCGTTGCCGCAGCTGTGGCACCGGCTGCCGGTGCTTTGGCGGCGGACTTCGTCCCGCCGTCATCTCCGCAGGCCGCGGCCAGCAGGCCGAGGGACAGCACACCTGCCGCGAGCCGAACGCCCAGTCGCTTGTTCTTCATGTTTCATTCTCCGATCATCGGGGTACGTGATCGGTGTTACGGCGGTCAAGCGTTCTCGGATGCAGATGAACGCGAAAAAGACTCGGATGCAGATGAACGCGAAAAAGACTGGTGCGATCGACGCGGTCAGCGAACGTGCAACAGTTCGGCGACGCGGAACGCGAGGTCGAGCGATTGGCGGCTGTTCAGCCGCGGGTCGCAGATGGTCTCGTAGCGTTGCGCGAGATCGACATCGACGATGTCGTCAGAACCACCGAGGCACTCGGTCACGTTGTCGCCGGTGAGTTCGACGTGCACGCCGCCGGGCCAGGTGCCACAGATCTCGTGAGCGGCGAAGAACTCTTCGATCTCGCGCATCACTACGTCGAAATGGCGGGTCTTCTGGCCGGTGGGGGCGGTGAACGTGTTGCCGTGCATCGGATCGCACGCCCACACCACCGGATGAGCTGCGTCGCGCACCGCAGTGAGCAACGGCACGAGCGCGTCGCGTGCGTTCTCGGCGCCCATTCGGGTGATGAGGGTGAGCCGGCCGGGGATGCGTTCGGGGTTGAGCGCCTCGCACAGTTCGAGCACGTCGTCCGCAGAGGCGCTCGGCCCGACCTTGCAGCCGACCGGGTTTTTCACACCCTGCAAGAACGCAATGTGCGCCCCGTCGAGTTGGCGGGTGCGCTCGCCGATCCACAACATGTGCGCCGAACAGTCGTACCAGTCGTTGGTCAGCGAATCGACCCGCGTGAGTGCTTCCTCGTATCCGAGGATCAGCGCTTCGTGGCTCGTGAACAGGTCAACGGTGTGGAGCTGCTCCTCGGTCTCGGTCGACACACCGCATGCGCGCATGAACTGCAGAGCGCGCTCGATGCCCGACGCAAGCTCTTCGTAGCGCCGGCCCTCGGTGCTCGAGGCGACGAACTCACGGTTCCACGCATGCACGCGGTTGAGGTCGGCGAACCCGCCTTTGGTGAAGGCGCGAAGCAGGTTCAGCGTGGACGCCGAGTGGTGGTACGCATCCATGAGGCGTTGCGGATCGGCGCGACGCGACGATTCGGCGAAGGCGAGGTCGTTGACGATGTGGCCGCGGAACGACGGCAGCGTGATGCCGTCGATTGTCTCGGTCGAGGCCGAGCGCGGTTTCGCGTATTGCCCTGCGATGCGGCCCACCTTCACCACGGGCACGCCGGCCGAGTAGGTGAGTGCCACCGACATCTGCAGGATCACGCGGAGCTTCTCGCGGATGTTGTCGGCGCGGGTGTCGAACGACTCGGCACAGTCGCCGGCCTGCAACAAGAACGCCTCGCCCCGCGCCACTTTGGCCAGCTGTGCGGTCAGGGATCGGGCCTCACCGGCGAAGACCAGCGGCGGCCAGTCGCCGAGGGTCCTGATCACGCCGTCGAGCTCGGCATCGTCGGTCCACTCGGGTTGTTGCACCCGCGGATAGTTCCGCCAGATCGTCGGTGCCCACGATGCAGCGGTGTCGGTGTGGTCGGGTGCGGTGGTGTTCCTCACGGCAAAAGGATCCCTGGTGCGATGGCGGCGATGCAAAGCGCGAGCGCGTCCACCCTAGGGGCTCGAACGCGCGGCGACGCCGTGCACGTAGCGGCATGCACGGCGTCGGCACGTGCGATGCGGTCTGGTCAGGCTGCGTCGATGCTCGCCGCGGCGGCCTGGTCGCGCACGGCGCTGACCGCACGCTTGACGAGACGGCGAGCGGCTTCGGCGGTGACGCCCAGCTCCTCGCCCACCTCGCGGTAGGAACGCTTGCGACCGTCGCGCAGGCCGAAACGCTGCTCGACCGCGTAGCGGGCGCGGTGATCGAGCACGTTCAGCAGATCGGTGACCATCTGCTCTTCGACCCGGTTCATCACGATCTGCTCGGGGCCCGCGTTGGAATCGGGGAGCAGGTCGACCAGTTCGTTGGAGTCGTCGTCGCCGATGGTGCGATCGAGCGAGGTGGGGGTGGTGAGTCGGTGCAGGCGTGCGTGCTCGTCGTCGAGCTCGTCGCCGTCGCCGGACACCTGACGCAACGCGGCCCGCAAGCTGGCCGAACGGTCACCCGGGAGTCGCACGAGGCTGGCCTTCTGGTCGAGCGCCCGGCCGATGGCCTGACGGATCCAGAAGGTGGCGTAGGTGGAGAACTTGAAACCCTTGCGCCAGTCGAACTTGTCGACTGCGTGCTCGAGGCCGAGGTTGCCCTCCTGGATGAGGTCGAGCAGTTCCATGCCGGGGGGGAGCGGGTACCGGCGCGCCACGCTTACGACGAGGCGGAGGTTGGCCCGGATGAAACGATCCTTGGCCATCGCCGCATCGGTGATGGCGCGGTCGAACTCACGGCCGGATTCGCCGGCGGCCTTGCGAACGCGGGCCTTCTGACCCTTTTCGATGATCTGGGAGAGCTGGCGCTCTTCCTCTGCGTTGAGCAGAGGAACGAGACCGATCTCGTTCAAGTACTGTCCGACTGAGTCGCTCATGGCTTCCTGTTTCGACACATCCGGTACACGGCTGGAGGCCGAACCGGCAGCCACCATGATGGGGGTCAGGTGGCACTAGGGGGTAACTGGTGGATTCAACACCATCCACCGGTCAATCCTTGCCTCGTTTTCGTATGACATTGGTCACCTATCGGCCGTTCGGCATAGGTCATTAGGACCAGGCGTGTGTTTTTGGTCTCGTTGCCCGGTACGGGCGAAGGCGCGCTTCTAGACTCCGGGCGGTGCGCGGAACTGGTGAACACGTCGGCATTCTCGGAGGAACGTTCGACCCGCCCCATATTGGCCATGTCGTCGCAGCCGTCCATGTACGCCATGCCCTTTCGTTGTCCCGAGTGCTCGTCGTGCCGGCTCACGTGCCCTGGCAGAAGCGCGACGTGCACGACATGAGCGCGGCGGCCGATCGGCTCGCGATGACGCGCGCCGCGTTTGGCGGCATCGGCGGCGTCGAGGTGAGCACCATCGAGCTCGATCGTGGCGGAGACTCGTACACGGCCGACACGCTCGACGAGCTGCGGGGGGCACATCCCGAGGACGAGTACTGGCTGATCGTCGGCAGTGATGTGGCGGCGCAGCTCGCCACCTGGCACCGACCCGATGCCGTCCGTGCGCTCGCGCACCTTGTCGTCTACGAGCGCCCCGGTTCAGTGGGCGCCCGCCCGCCCGCCGGTTGGCCGTTCGACCTCGTCGACGTGCCGCTCCTGGCAGTTTCCAGCACTTCGCTGCGTGAACGAGTGCGGCTCGGCGAGCCGATCGACGGCCTTGTGCCACCCGCGGTCGCGTCGATCGTGCGCGACCGCGCCCTCTACCGTGGGACGTCCGTGTGAGGCGCCCCGCTGCACTCGACGCCGACGAGAGCGACGCGATCGCCACCGCGGACCCGATGGCGGGTTCGGGGTCGGCGGCCCCCGCCAGGGGTGGGTCACCGCGACCGTTCCGCCGCTGGTCGAACCGCGACAAGCCGCCGCACGCGCATTTCTTGTTCCGGTGGATCTTCCCGTTCGTCATCGTCGGGCTTGCGGTCGCCACCGTATTGCTCGGGCTCGATGCGAAAGATCTCGTGCTCAACAGTCGAGACGGCACGATCTCGCGCAACCCCACCGACCCGGCTGCTCCCGGTTTCTCGGCCGAAGTCGTCCCCACGCCCACGCTGCTCGTCGTGCACACCACCGACAAGGGCGAGCTCGTCGGCGTCGCCGTCATGAGCTTGGTCTCGGGTGACGGTGGCGGCACGGTGCTGTTCTTCCCGACGGACCTCGTGGTGAAGCTGCCCACTGGCGACTCGACGACCCTGGCAAAACTCTTCGCCGACGCGGGCAACGCGGGCGAGACCGTTCTGCGGCGCCAACTCACCCGCATGATCGACGCCGACATCGACAGCTCGATCGTGCTCGGTTCGAAGACGCTCGCCGAGCTCATCCGCCCCGTCGCGCCACTGCGGTACACCCTGCGCGACAGTGTGCGCACCGTGCAGAACGGGGTGACCGCGACCCTGTTGAGGAGCGGGTCGGTGTCCATCTCGAGCGTCGAACAGGTGCAGGCCGCGACCGAAGTGCTCAGCCCGGGCGAAGCCACCATCAACCGCACCGCGCGGCAGACGGCTTTCTGGCAGGCCTGGTTCGATTCGGTGCGCTTGGTGCCAGACCGGTCGAGCGTGCTCCCGACGTTCGACACCGGCCTGCCCCGTTTCGTCAAGGGGCTGACCGTCGGCACCACCCGGTTCGAGCAGGCGCCGTTCAGCGAGCAGACCTTCAAGGGCTTGGTGCTGCTCGTCGCCGACACCGCCGGAATCCGGGCCATCACCTCGACGATGATTCCGTTCCCCCAGGCGTACGAACCGGGGGCGCGGCTCTTGGTCGAGCTGCGCAACGGCGTCGGCGACCTCGGTCGCAACGAGCCGATTAGTCGCCGGATCGTCGGGGCAGGCGGTCAGATCGTCGTGCTCGGCAACGCCGACGCGTTCGGTGTCGCGCGATCATCGGTGGTCTTCTACAACGAGGACAGCCGCGCCCGCGTCGAGTCGCTGGCCCGGTCGATCGGGGTCGCGAACGTGCAATTCACCGACCGGCCCGGCTCGTCGATCGAGGTCACCGTTACGATCGGCGCAGATTTCACGCCATGAGCGCCGCGCTGCGGGGCCGGGCCGCCGCTGAGGAGCACCCGCTGACCACGCCACCCGACACGAACACCGCACTCGACATGGCACGGCTTGCCGCCGTCGCGGCCGACGACGGCATCGGTGCCGACACGGTGCTCATCGACGTCGGGCCAGTGCTCGCGGTGACCGACTACTTCGTCATCACGAGCGGCGAGAACGCCCGCCAGGTCAAGGCGATCGTCGACGGCATCGAAGAAAGGGTCGCCGAGGCGTTCGCCCGTCGACCGTTGCGCGTCGAGGGTCTCGATACCCTCGAGTGGGTGCTGCTCGACTACGGCACGTTCGTGGTGCACGTGTTCCACGCCGAACAGCGCGCGTTCTACAAGCTCGAACGCCTCTGGAGCGACTGCCCCCGCATTCCCCTGCGCTGACACGGTGGGTGGGGCGCCCAGTCGGCGGTACTCACGTGACGATGTTGACCATGCGCCCGGCGACGACGATGACCTTCTTCGGGGGCGAGTCGGCGAGGTGCGCCACGACGTTCGCCTCGGTGAGCGCGGCGGCCCGCACACTGGCCTCGTCGGCATCGGTGGCCACGATGATGCGCGCGCGGACCTTGCCGTTGACCGACACCGGCAACTCGACGGTGGCCTCGCGGAGCAGCGCGGGGTCGGCTTCGGGGAAGGCGAGCTCCGCGAGCGAATCGGCATGACCGAGCGCGGCCCACAACTCTTCGGCCACGTGGGGCGCGAGCGGTGCGAGCATGGCGACGAACGGCTCGGCGATGGCGCGCGGCGTACCGCCCGCTGTCGCGGCCACCGACGTGAGGTGATTGTTGAGCTCGATGAGCTTCGCGATCGACGTGTTGAACCGCAGCGACTCCATGTCGGCGCGCACGCCGTCGATGGTCTTGTGCAACAGGCGAACAGTCTCGTCGGCGGGTGCT
>JANMVY010000586.1:0-1751 GCA_031393535.1 Actinomycetes bacterium
CTACGGCGCCGGTACCAGCGTCGGCAATCCGCTCGAGATCCCCTTCGGGCCGGTTGCCCCGCTCGATGCGTTCACGCGTGTGCTGACCCCGATCCTCGAACGTCAGCAATACGGCGACCTGCTCATCCACTTCAACGTGCAGTCGTACTTCTCGTTCGGCACTGGTGGCGGGGCCAAGCTGCTACCGAGCGTCGACATGGTGGCCGACCTTGCCTTCCCCGGCACCCGCGTCACCCTTGTGCCACGCAATCTCGACACCGCACCTCCCGAGCTTGGCGCCGCGATGCTCGCGCGGGCGATCGAACGAGGTCTGCCGTGCTATCGCACGCTCGACGAGGCTGCTGTCGCCATCGCCGCGATTCAACGCTTCACCGAAGCCCGCTCGGCCCAACCCCATCGAACTTTGGTCCTGTGACCACCGCTGAGGTGGCTGATCGACCAAAGTTCGGGCCGGGGCACGCACTGGAAGTCGCCGCTCGGCCGAGCGCAGACGCCGGGTCGCGCGGATCAGCGCTTCTCGGAGACCCAGGTCTCGGGCACACGTGGCAGATCGTGCCCGCGAATCTCGTGCACGAGCGGGCCGCCTACGAGCCACCGCGGAAGGTTGTCCGCGAACACGTCGACCGCGCGTCGCACACGGCCGTCGCCACCTCCTGACGAGTGCGGCGATAGGACCACTCGCGGATGGTCCCAGAACGGGCTGTCGGCGGGTAGCGGTTCGGTGGCGAACACGTCGAGCACGGCGAGCTCGGGCACACCCCTGTCGAGCGCGCGCAGCAGCGCCGATTCGTCGACCATGTACCCACGGGCGACGTTCACGAACACCGAGCCGGGCTTCATTCGTTCGAAGAACGGTGACCCGATCATGCCGCGCGTCTCGTCGCCACCCGCCGCTGCGAGCACCACCACATCGGCATTCGGCGCGTGCTCGAAAAGTTCCGTCAGGGTGCAGACGATGTCGACAGGCTCGTCGCCACGGGGCGTGCGCCGCACGCCGACCACATGGGCTCCGAATGCCCGGGCGCGCACGGCCACCTCACCGCCGATCGCGCCGAGACCCACCACGAGCCAGGTCGTGCGCCATATTTCGCGGAAGGGTTGGTGCTGCCACACGTGCGCGAACTGTTGCGCGGCCAGTCGCTGTGGTTGTTGGAACTGCGTGAGCACCGCGCGCAGTACGTACTCGGCGATGGGTACCGCCGTGACATGCGCTCGGGTGATGCGACAGTCGCGCTCGACAAGCGTGCGGTACAACGGTGCTTCGGTACCCGCCGCGGCGGACTGCACCCACTGCAACGACGTCCAACCTTCGAGCAGCGCGAAACATGCCTTCACCGGACCGTAGAACACGTCGTTCGAGATGAACGCCGCCGCCGGGGTGACCGCTGTCGGTTCGACGGGTACGCCTGAGTCGCCGAGTCGTAGCGTGCCGTCGTCCTGGAGGCGGAGCCACCTGACCTGTGGCGCGATGGCCGAGAGGCGCGGGCCGTGATCGCGGTGGACACCCTCGCTGATCATCACGAGCATCGCCCCAACGTAGACCGGCACGCGTCCGGCGACACACGCCGGTCACCGGCAAGCCGCAGAGACGCCCGATAACGTGCGCCCTGCATGCGTCTCCGCACACTCGAGTACAAGAAGATCGTCGCGATCGCGTTCGTCTTCGGGGTGTTCATGGACATCCTCGATACGACGATCGTCAACGTGGCCGTGCCCTCGCTGCAACGAAACTTCGGTGTCGGGGCGAGCCG
>JANMVY010000597.1:0-3009 GCA_031393535.1 Actinomycetes bacterium
GCTGCGCTACGTGATGAGCGACGAAGCACGCCACGTCGCGTTCGGCGTGCTGTCACTTCAGGAGTACTACAGCGAGCTCAGCGCGGCCGAGATCCGCGAACGTCAGGAGTTCGCGTTCGAGGCCGCGGTTCGCATGCGCGACCGCTTCTTGATGCAGGAGGTGTGGAACAAAATGGGCGTCGACTCCACACCCATCCTGCGCCGCATCCTCGCGGCCGACCGGTCGAACGACTTCTTCTTGCAGATGTTGTTCTCGAAAATCGTCCCGAACTGTCGCAAGCTCGGGTTGCTCGACGCGGGCGACGGGTGGTTGCGCGATCGGTTCGTCGAGATGGGTGTCATCCAATTCGAGAATCTCGTCGACACGAGCGATGAGTACCTCTCGCTCGACGCGTTCACCCCCACGGTCTGAGCCGTGTGCAGGGCGCGGCGTCAGATCAGGCTGGCGATGCCACCGTCGACCTCGATGGTCTGACCGTTCACGTACGACGAAGCGTCGCTCGCCAGCCACACGATCGCGGCTGCGACCTCCTCCGGCTCGCCGATGCGGCCCGCAAGCGCGAGCGGGTCCATCGCGGCGATCTCGTCGGGTGTGCGGTTGCGGCGCATGAGCGGCGTGCGGATCGGACAGGGGGCGACGGCGTTCACGCGGATGCCGTGCGCGGTGTGGTCGATGGCGAGTGCCCGGGTGAGTGCGACGACCGCACCCTTGGCGGCGACGTAGCCCGGGTTGGCCTTCATGCCACGGAGGCCGGCATCGGAGGACACGTTGACGATGTGCCGCCGCCGGTCTTCTGCATGGCGGGGATGGCGGCCGTGCACATCAAGAAGATTGACGTGAGGTTGACCGACAGCAGATCGTTCCACTCATCGAGCGGCAGGTCGACGACGGTCTTGCCGGGCATGCTCTTACCCACCACGTTCGCGAGTGTCGCGACGCGGCCGAAGCGCACCAGCGCGTGCTGTACCACCGCCTCCGCGTCCGCGCCGCGCGTGACGTCGGCGCGCCGGTCGGCGGGCTCATGCGATCGGCTCGCGGTAGGGGCCGGCGAGGTGACCGCCGTCGACCACGATGCCGGCGCCGGTCACATACGACGCTTCGTCGCTTGCGAGGAACAGCACGACGTTGGCGACTTCGTCGGGCCGTCCGATACGCGCGATGGGTTGTTGTTGCATCAGTCGTTCGAGTCGTTCGATCACGTCGGGTGGCGCGGCGTCGAGCATCGGTGTGGCGATCACCCCGGGGTGCACCGAGTTGACGCGAATGTTGCTGCGGCCGAGCTCGAGCGCGGCGGCCTTGGTGAGGCCGGCCACCGCGAACTTGCTCGCGACGTAGCTCGCCATGTAGCCGACACCGACCAGGCCGTCGATCGACGAGATGTTCACGATCGAACCGCCTCCGGCCCGTTGCATCGCGGGCACCGCAGCACGCATGCCACGCCACACGCCGTCGAGGTTGATGGCCATGGTGCGCTGATGGTCCTCCTCGGTGGTGCGCAGCATTGGGTGCGGGGTGATGCCGATGCCGGCGTTGTTCACGAGGATGTCGAGCCGTCCGAACGCGCGCTCGGCCTCGGCGACGGCGTGTTGCCAATCGGTGTCCTGGGTGACGTCGAGGTGGACGTAGCGGGCGACGTCGCCGAGCGCGGCCGCCGTCGCGAGTCCGAGATCGTCGAGCACGTCGCTCACGATCACCCGTGCACCCTCGCGCACGAAGAGCTCGGCTTCGGCCGCACCCTGCCCGCGCGCCGATCCGGAGATGAGTGCGACCTTGCCTGCGAGTCGTCCTGCCATGGTCCCGCTCCGCATCGTAGGGCGTGTCGGCGCAACGATAGGTGAGAGGCGCGAAGGCGTGCCCGGTTCGGCCGGTTCGGCCGGTTCGGCCGGTTCGGCGGCTCGGCCGGTTCAAGCGACTGGCCGGCCGCGGGCCGTGCGCGTGAGATACGTGCTGCGTCACCGCTGAGCTTTGTCGTGATGCACGACACGATGCGCTGCGCGGGGATTGGTTCAGTGGTTGGCCATCTCGTTGTCGATCAGCCAGGCGAAACGCTCGCGGAGCTCGGCCTTGCGGGTCGGGATGTGTTGGCTCGGCCAGCCGAAGTCGACGGGCGTGTAGGCCTTGGCGCGCTTGGTGGCGACAAAGGACTTGTGTACTTCGTCCGCGCCGTCGGCGATGCGCATCTGCCGCGCGAGGACATACATCTTGGCCAGCGGGAGGTCCATGGTCCATCCCATCGCGCCGTGCACCTGAATGGCGCGGTCGATCACGTTGTGCAGCACCTGCGCGCCCCAGAACTTGAGCTCGGCGATCTCGACGCGGGCCTTCGAACCCCCCTGCGTGTCCCAGACCCAGGCCGAGTGCAACGCCATGAGCCGCAGGGCGCGGATCTCGGCCGACGACGTCGCGATCAGATCCTGGATCATCTGCTTTTCGATGAGCAGCTGCCCCTTTGTGGTCCGAGACACCGACCGTTCGCACATTAGGTCGAATGCCTTGTTGCATTGGCCGACCCACCGCATCGCATGATGGATTCGTCCGCCGTTGAGCCGCTTCTGCGCCAGGACGAAACCGTCGCCCTCGTGGCCGACCCGGTTTTCGACGGGGACGCGACAGTTGTCGAAGATGATCTCGGCGTGGCCGCCCGAACGGAAATGCCCCGGGTACGGGTGGTGCATGTTGAACACGTTGCGCACGATGTTCATGCCGGGTGTGTCCTTCGGGACGATGAGGAATGATGCGGCCTTGTGGGGCGGACTGTCGGGGTTGGTCACCGCCATGACCAGCACGAAGTCGGCGGTCGCCGCCATGGAGGCGAACCACTTGTGGCCGTTGATGACGTACTCGTCGCCGTCACGCTCGGCGCGCGTGTTGATCATGGTGGGATCGCTGCCCGAGAAGTGCGGCTCGGTCAGCGAGAACGACGACGTGATCTCGCCGCGCAGCAGTGGCTCGAGCCACTTCGTTCGTTGCTCGGGCGTGGCACCGATGGCGATGAGCTCGCTGTTGCC
>JANMVY010000619.1:0-6005 GCA_031393535.1 Actinomycetes bacterium
GCCGTCCTGGCGCATCGGCATCAGCAGGAACGAGATGCCGGCGTGGCGAGGTTTGTCGGCGCTCGTACGCACCAGGATGAAGATGTAGTCGGAGTCTTCCGCTTCGCTGGTCCAGATCTTCTCGCCGGTGACCACGATCTCATCGCCCTCGATCACGCCCTCGCACGCGAGCGACGCAAGATCCGAGCCCGCTGCCGGTTCGCTGAAGCCCTGACACCAGATGATCTCGCCCCGCAGGATCTGTGGGAGGAACTCCTGTTTTTGTTGCTCGGTTCCCCATTGCAGAATGGTCGGACCGACGAGCAACTCACCGAGCGACGACACGCGCAGCGGGGCGTTCGCCCGCGCGAACTCCTCGGCGAGAGCAACGCTCTCCATCAGATCGAGCCCGCGTCCGCCGTACGCCTTCGGCCACGATGCACAGATCCAGCCTCCGTCGTACATGCGCCGAGGCCACTCATCCTCGAAGAACTGCTTGCGCTCCGCCGCGGGCATGGCGAAATCGGGCGCGAACCAACCGGTGGGCAGATTCGCTTCGAGCCAGGCCCGGACCTCGACACCGAAGACCCGTGCGTGCTCGGGATAGGACACATCCATCAGTTGCTCCCTCGCTCGGTCATCACGTCAGCCGGACGGCGCGAGGCGCCGCAACGCTTCGTTCACATCCATGACGCCGGGCAGTACCTCGAGAACCGGCGTGGTGACACCTGCATCCACGAATCGCTCGAGGTGTGCACGGCACTCGTCAGGTGAGCCGTGCACCACCAACGCGTCGACCACATGATCGGGCACCGCGGCAGCTGCGGCGTCGAGGCCGGCACCGCTGCGCCAGGCGTTCCACATCCCCGCGAGCGCGTCGGACCGACCGAGCCATCGTTGTTGCGCCTCGTACGCGGGAGCCGCCAGATAGCCCGCGAGCCGACGTCGCGCGACCGCTCGCACGCGCTCATCGTCCTCGCTCGGGCACACGGTGATCCAGGCGACCACCTCGTGACCCGACGCGAGATGTGGCGCGATCACGGCGAGATCTTCGGCGCCGATGCAGGTGAGGATCACCCCGTCGGCCACCTCGCGAGCGGCACGAAGCATCGCCGGGCGGAGCGCCGCCAGGTAGACCTGCGGCACGCGCTCCGGCCGGCGTGCGAGCTGGAAACCGCGGCGGCGCTCGCCGGCGAGCACCGCACGCACGAACGACGCCGATTCGCGGACACGACCCACCGGATCCGCGAAGGTGACGCCGTTCCACCGTTGCACGATGGCGGGCGACGATGCACCGATACCGAGCACCACCTCGCCCGATGCCGCTTCGGCGAGCGATGCGGCGGTCATCGCAAGTAGCGCCGGCGGATGAAGGAAGGCGGACACGACAGCGGTGCCGAGCCGCAGCGTCGTGCCCCAACCGGCAGCCACCGCGAGCGGCGTGAACGCATCACCGCCGTCGCTCTCGCCCGCCCATAGATCGGTGAACCCCCATGTCGCGAGCTGCTCGACGTGGTCACGCTGGTCGCGGATCGGCATCGCTCGGTCAGGGAAAACGACACCAAGGCGCGGCACGAGGGCCAAACCTAGTGGATGGGCCGAGAGGCGAATCCACCCGACGCACGGCCGTGATCGAGCGTTGTGCCACCGGCTACCGTGCGAACCGTGGGGACCCAACAACTCGAGATCCTCCCCGAGTTGACCCGCAACGCCGCAGGCAACGTGCAGAAGCACGCCCTGCGCGAAAGGTACGGTTCATGATGCTCGACCTCCTTATCACCGGCGGCACGGTCGTCGACGGCACCGGCGTTCGCGCCTACACCGCCGACGTCGGCGTACGCGACGGACTCATCGTTGCCGTAGGAGCACCCGGGAGCATCGCCGAGCCCGCACGAGAGACTCTCGACGCGTCCGGTCTTGTGATCGCACCCGGCTTCATCGACATCCACACGCATCTCGACGCACAGTTGCTCTGGGACCCCACCGGTAGCCCGTCGTTACAGCACGGCTGCACCACCGTGGTGTGCGGCAACTGCGGCTTCTCGCTGGCTCCGGCCGGCCCCGAGCACGCCGACTACCTCACGCTGATGCTGTCTCGCGTCGAGAGCATGCCCCTCACCGCCCTGCGCACCGCGATCCGTTGGACCTGGACCTCGTTCGAGGAATGGCTCGCGCAGTTCGACGGCAACCTCGCGGTGAACGCGGGGTTTCTCGTGGGCCACTCCGCATTGCGGCGCGCCGTGCTCGGCGATGACTTCGACCGCACCGAGCTGTCGACCGACGAGCGCGCTGCCATCCTCCGCCTCGTACAAGAATCCTTGGACGCGGGCGCGCTCGGTTTCTCGACCTCACTGTCGACTTCGCACCTCGACGGTCAGAGCAACCCCGTGCCATCCCGCTATGCCAACGACGAGGAACTGCTCGCGATCGCCGATGTGGTCCGCGGCCACGACGCGCCTGTGATGCAGATCACCGTCGCCGGTACCTCGACTGGATTCGATCAACACGAGGTCGAGTTGCTCACCGAGATCTCTCTTCGCAGCAATAGACCGATCAACTGGAACGTGCTCATGGTCCGTGCCGACGATCGCCCGTACCTCGACCGTCAACTTGCGGCGTCGACGTACGCGGAGGAACGCGGCGCCAGGGTGCTGGCGCTCACGCCACCGCACTCGAACGCGATGCGGATGTCCTTCGAGACGGGCGCGCTGCTCTACGCGATACCGGGTTGGGGCGATCTGTTCAAGCTCGCGGTACCAGAGCGCATCGCCGCTCTACGCGAGCAGAGTTGGCGTGATCGTTTGCAGGCTGCGGCGCAGGCGCCCGAGGCCGGTGTCATCCGCGGCCGAACGCAATGGCACACGCTGACTCTTCGCGAGACGACGAGTCCCCAACACGCCGAGTGGCAGGGTCGCACCTTCGGCGAGATCGCGGCGGCGCGACACACCACAGCCTTCGACGCGATGGTCGACATCGTGATCGACGACGAACTGCGAACCGGTATCGAAGGCGGGCCGATGCACGTCACCGATGCCGACTGGGCGATGCGGGCCGAGCTGTGGCGAGACCCGCGGGTGCTCATCGGCGCGTCCGACGCGGGCGCACACCTCGACATGTTCTGCGGCGCGATCTACACGACGTCGATGCTCGGCGAGGCGGTTCGCGACCGAGCGCTGATCTCGCTCGAGATCGCGGTGCAACTGCTCACTGACACACCAGCACGAACGTACGGGCTGCGCAATCGGGGACGGGTGGCCGAAGGTTGGATCGCCGACCTCACCGTGTTCGACCCGGCGACGATCGCCAACCTGCCGGCCGTCACCGTGGCCGATCTACCCGGTGGCTGCACGCGACTGGTGGCCGAAGCCGTCGGTGTGCCGCACGTGATCGTCAACGGACGGTTCGCGTTGCGCGATGGGGTCGTCACCGCTGAACGAGCCGGCACCACGTTGCGCACAGGTCGCGACACCGAGCCGGTCACGCTCGCGTCGGGTCGTAACTAGCACATGGTTCGCCCGAGGCCGCCTCTGCGGTCGCTGCGCTCGCGGCGCGACGCGGTTCGGGTGTTCGCGCGTCAACCATCGCCGCGCATCATCGCGAGCGGACTGACCAGCGTGCTCGCGCTCCGTGCGCGCGATCGTCGGTTCGATCGACGCGACGGGGCGATCGTGGCTGCGGTCGTCGCCACTCGAGGTCTGCACGAGTGGGTGATCCACCGCTTCGTGTTGCACGCCGCGCCGCGCCATGTCCTGGGCGTGACCATCGATCCGGGTGCCGGCCATCGAGCGCACCACGACCACCCCGACACCATTGACGATGCATTGCTGAAGCCGAGCGATGCCGCGTTGTTCCTCGCGATGATCGCTGCGTACGTCGGCCTGGCGTGCGGGCCTGGGCGGCGCCACCTCGCGCCTCGCAACGCGTTGACGGGCATCGCGGCGGCGTACGCCGCGTTGCTCACCTACGAGTGGATGCACTACCTCGATCACACGACCGTGCCGCTGCGTTCGCCTTTCGCTCGCCAACTCCGCACGCACCACCGGTTGCACCACTACCGCGACGAGAAGGCGTGGCTCGGCATAACTTCCACCATCGGTGATCGCGTGTTCCGTACCCGCCCCATTGACATGTTGGCGATGGAGGGAACCACATGACCACGCCCGCGATCGCACCCGCGGCACGCAGCGTGAGCACGCTCGCATGGGTGTCCGCGTCGTTGTCCGCGCTCGTCGTGGCCGTGAACCTCAGCGTCATGAGCGTCGCGTTCGACGCCCTCGGCACCTCGTTCCCTGAAGCGAAGCTCTCGACGCTCGGTTGGGTGCTGAGCATCTACACCATCGTCTTCGGCGCGTTCTTGGTGCCGGCCGGTCGGCTCGCCGACCACATCGGCCGGCGCCGCATCTTCCTCGTCGGGCTCGTCATCTTCACCGTGGCCTCGCTCACCGCCGCGGTCGCTCCCGCGATCTGGGTGGTGATCGTCGGTCGCGTCGGGCAGGGCATCGGCGCTGCATGCCTCGTGCCGTCGACCCTCGGCCTGCTGCTCGACTCGCTGCCGTTGGAACGCCGCGCCAGCGCGACCGCGGCGTACAGCGTGCTGGCTTCGGTCGGCGGAATCGCAGGTCCGACATTGGGCGCGTTCCTGGTCGACCACGGTGGGTGGCGCGCCGCGTTCTACATCGCGCCCGTGTTCGCGTTGGGAAGCTGGGTCACCGGGTGGCGCTCACTGCCCGAGCATCGGGGTCGGCGGTCGGGCCCCCTCCCCGACCTGCTGGGCGCCGGGCTGGTGATCGTGTCACTCACCGCGTTGTCGTTCGGAATCCTGCAATCACGCGCGTGGGGGTGGGCCAGCCCCGGCGTCGTCGGAGCCCTCCTGCTCTCGGCCGCGACCGTGCCGGTGTTCGTCGCGCGCTGTGCACGCCACCCGGTTCCGGTACTGCCGATGCAGCTCACACGCATCCGAAGTTTCGCCTGGTCGAACATCGCCTCGGCCCTCTACGGCATGTCGACCGGCGCGCTGCTGTTCGGCATCGTGCGCTTCCTCCGCCAGGGATGGGGGTACTCGCTCACCGGCTCGGGCGCGGGCATCATCCCGCTCGCCCTCGCGTCCATGTGCGCGTCGTCGTTCGCGGGACGCGCCGGGAACCGATTCGGCGAACGAGCCGTTGCGATGCCTGCGTGTGCCGTCATCGCTACCGGTATGACCTTCCTCGCGGTGCGCCTCGGCAATGAGCCGGCGTTCTGGTCGCAGTGGGTACCGGGCGCCGCCCTGATCGGCGCGGGGATGGGCGTCACCTATCCGATGATCGGCTCGGCGTGCGTACGGAATGTCTCGGGTGTCGACCTGTCGGTGGCCAGCGCCACCAACCGCATGACGCTCCAGATCGGAAACGCCATCGGTATAGCGATGGCGATCGCCTTCATCGGGAACACGAAGGGGCAGGCCATCATCGATCCGGTACGCCACGCGTTCGTTGTGATGGCGTGCCTCGCGCTTACCGTGGGGATCGCGATGAGCATGGTCGGCGAACGGCGGTTCGGCGAGTCCTGATCGACACGGCGAACACCGCCGGCCGGCGTGGGCGTTCTACGTGAGGCTCTCGCTCGGGTGCGCGTCGGGTGACACCAACGGGAACCGCACCGTGGCCCCGCCGTCGACCACGAGCATCTGCCCCGTCACGAACCCCGCCAGGTCGCTCGCGAAGAACAACACGGCCTTTGCGATGTCGTCGGGATGCCCGGCGCGGCCGAGCGCAGTGGTGCGGTCGTCACGTTCACGTTGCTCGGGCGTGATGAGCCCTTCGACCGCGGGGGTTCGGACCGAGCCCGGACTCACGGCGTTGGCGCGCACGCCGAAGCGGCCGTACTCGAGCGCAAGGCTCTTCATCAGGTGGATCAGCGCGGCCTTCGCCGCGCCGTACGCCGCGTGATTCGGCGCACCGAAGACACCGCTCACCGAACCGATGCTCACGATGGACCCGCCGGTTCCCTGCGTGACCATCTGGTCGGCCGCGGCGACCGCGAGAAGT
>JANMVY010000622.1:0-1697 GCA_031393535.1 Actinomycetes bacterium
ACCCACGCCCACGTCGAGAGACACCACGCCGCTCGGTGCCACCTTCACACGTGCCACCTCGAGGCCCCGCACTTCGCCCGAGATCACGCCGTGCTCGACCACGACATCGAGCCCGGCCGCCCTGAGCATCGCGACGAGGCCCGCAGTAACCGGTCCGCTCGGCGGATCGGCGGGCGGCGCGAGCGCGACCGCCACGGCCGGTGCAAGCGTGGTGCCCTCGACCCACCAGACCCGAACCGGACCCACCGCCGATCGGTCCGAGCCCACCGCCGATCGGTCCGAGCTCACCGCCGATCGGTCCGAGCTCACCGCCGATCGGTCCGCGCTCACCGCCGATCGGTCCGGGCCCACCGCGGATCGGTCCGGGCCCACCGCGGATCGGTCCGGGCCCAAGTTTGGTCCCTGGACCACCGCACGGGTGGCGGGAAGACCAAAGTTCGCCAGAGGGAGGCCGAGCGACGCCGCTCGGCGCGCATCGTGGCCGGTGTCGACGTCGAGCACGAGTTGCAGGCTCGCGGGCGCGTCCCGCGCGGCAAGCACCAAGGCCCGCCCGAGGGCGCGGTCGGGGTCACCGGCCACGTACACCCACAGGTCGTCGCCGGCCTGGAGCGCCGCGCCCCCGGTGACTGGCCGCGCCGGCAACGCCGCGGTGGCCGCGTCAGGGTCGCAACCGACGACCAGATGCTCGCGTACGAGCGCCCGCAGCTTGGCCTCGTGCAGCAGGCGGAGACGATCGGGTTGCAGACTCATCGAGCACCCGCGCATCGGGTGATCGGCACGGGACCGAGCGGGATCAGGCCTTCTTGCGCCGGGCGCCGTACCGACGCTCGAAACGCTCGACGCGACCCGCAGTGTCGACGATCTTCATGGTGCCCGTGAAGAACGGGTGGCTCGCGCTCGAGATCTCGACCTTGGCCATGGGGTAGCTCTCACCGTCTTCCCACACCACCGTGTCGTTCGTGCGAATGGTCGAACGGGTGATGAACGACGTGCCCGAGCTCATGTCCTGGAAGACGACGGGACGGTACGTGGGATGGATATCGGGCTTCATAGGAGGTCCAGTCTGCTGTGATGCGGCGGGGAAGCCAACTTCGAGGGACGACGCGCTATGCGATGCTCGGGCCCTTGGCCACCTCGGCCAGGAACTCGTCGTTGTTGCGGAAGGACTTCAAGCGATCGATGAGCAGCTCGAGCCCGGCCGCGGCCGCGCCGTCGCCGTCGCTGCGCAGCCCTGACAGCACGCGCCGCAGCTTCCAGACCTGCAGCAGCTCTCGGCGACCGAACCGGAGCTCCTCGTGCCTGGTGCTCGACGCTTCGACGTCGATCGCCGGGTAGACCCGGCGCTCGGCGAGGCGGCGATCGAGCCGCAGTTCCATGTTGCCAGTGCCCTTGAACTCCTCGAAGATCACTTCGTCCATGCGCGAGCCGGTCTCGACGAGGGCGGTCGCGAGGATCGTGAGCGAGCCACCTTCTTCGACGTTGCGGGCCGCGCCGAAGAACTTCTTCGGCGGGTACAGCGCACCGGTGTCGATGCCGCCCGACATGATGCGGCCGGTCGCCGGGGCGCCAAGGTTGTAGGCGCGGGCGAGGCGGGTGATGCCGTCGAGGATGATGCAGACGTCTTTGCCGGTCTCGACGAGGCGCTTCGCGCGTTCGATCGTGAGCTCGGCGACCTGAATGTGCTCCTCGGCCGGCCG
>JANMVY010000652.1:0-4517 GCA_031393535.1 Actinomycetes bacterium
GGTGAGATCCGCGACAACTACGTGCTGGCGAGCGATCGCTTCACCGACGAGCTCGACATCGTCGAGGGATACCGCTACGTCACCCAGCTTCTTTCCGAGGCGTCCGAGCTGTTCGCCGAGGGTGACGCCGAGCGACCTCGCTTCTCGGGCATCGTGCACCCGGCACGGAAGTTCCTCGGCGACAACGCCGATGCGATCTACCAACAGGCAGTGATCCGCGGTGACCGCTCGTACCGAATCACCGGTTTGCGTGACCTTCAGACCTACATCTCGTTCACGGTGCACGGCCACGACCCGGCGGGCGGCATCAACGGCGCAGTTCTCGCCGATCGCAACGACCGCGATTTCGTCGTGGGGGCCGACGGTCGGTACGAGATCATCCTGAGCCCTGACGAGCACCCCGGAAACTGGATCAAGCTCCACCCCGACACGCACCTGGTGCTCGTGCGCAACTACTACCTCCGCGAGCGGTCGGCGCAAACCGATCCCGACATCGCCGTGCACATATCAATCGAGCCCCTCGAGGACCCGGGCCCACCGGCGCCGCTCGACGACGCGACCTTCTCGGCCCGGCTCCGTCAGGCCGTGAGCTTCGTCCGTTCGACGACCGTCGGACTTCGCGTGTGGGGCGCACCGGGTACGGTCGCATTCCGCTCGAACGTTGCCAACAACGTCGGCACACCGTGGAGTTTTCGCAACTCCGGGGTCGATGCCGCCGGCGCAGTCGACATCTACTACTCCACGGGATCGTGGGATCTCGGCCCCGACGACGCGCTGGTCATGGAGGGCACCATCCCACCGTGCGCGTTCACCAACGTCGTGTTGTGGAACGTGCACATGCAGACCCTTGACTACGTGAACCGCCCGAGCTCGTTGAACTCCGCGCAGATCGCCTACGAGCCCGACGGTTCGTACCGCATCGTCATCGCGGCGCGTGACCCCGGTGTGGCGAACTGGATCGACACCCAAGGCCATCGTCACGGTGACATCTTCTGGCGCTTCCTCCTGCCCGAGCAGCAGCCCGAGACGCCACGCTGTCGCGTCATGGCAGTCGGGGCGCTCGCCCCCTGACCGAGACCGTTCCTCGGTGCGTGGCTACCATCGCCCTCGTGCCCGGCTCCTCACGATCGCCGCGGCGGACGGCGCAGCACCGTCCACCCGCGCCCGTCATCGCCATCGCGTCGATCGCCGCGGCGTTCTTCCTGCTGCCACTGCTCGGTCTCGTCTGGCGCGCGCCATGGTCGGACACGTGGACCGTGCTGCGTGCGCATGGCACCCTGCAGGCACTGCGGCTCTCGCTCGTCGCCTCGGTCTGGGCGACGGCGCTCTCGCTCGGCTTCGGGGTACCACTCGCCTGGCTGCTGGCCCGGGGCGACTTCCCCGGCCGTCGCGCGCTTCGCGCGGTGTGCACGTTGTCGATGGTGCTGCCACCGGTGGTCGGCGGCGTCGCCCTCTTCTTCGCACTCGGGCGGCGCGGTCTCGTCGGCCAGTGGCTCGACCGGTGGTTCGGAATCCAGCTGCCGTTCACCACCGCAGCAGTGGTCATCGCCGAGACCTTCGTCGCGATGCCGTTCCTGGTCGTCACGGTCGAAGCCGCGCTGCGCCAACTCGACGTGCGTTACGAAGATGCGGCGCACACCCTCGGCGCCTCGCGTTGGTACACCTTCCGTCGAGTCACGCTGCCCGCGATTCGGCCGGCGATCGGCGCAGGTGCCGTGCTCGCATGGGCTCGCGCGCTCGGTGAGTTCGGCGCAACGATCACGTTCGCCGGCAACTTCCCCGGACGCACCCAGACCCTGCCGCTCGCCGTGTACCTCACGCTCGAGCGCGACGCGAAGGCCGCCGTGATCTTGAGCCTCGTGCTCGTGGTCGTATCACTCGCCGTGCTCCTCGCACTCCGCGACCGTTGGCTCGGCGGCGCAGTCGCGAATCGGTCGCGATGACCGGGCTCGACACCGAAATCGCGCTGCGCCTCGGTGCGTTCGAACTGCGTGCTGCGTTCCACGTGGCCAACGGCGAGACAGTCGCCTTGCTCGGCCCGAACGGCGCCGGTAAGAGCACGCTGCTGCGTTGCCTCGCGGGACTCCATGCGATCGACGAGGGCCACATCGCGAGCGAGGGCGTTCTGCTCGACGATCCGGTGACCGACGTGTTCGTGCCGGCCGCCGCGCGATCGGTGGGCGTGGTGTTCCAGGACTACCTGCTGTTCGATAATATGAGCGCGCTCGACAACGTTGCGTTCGGGCTCCGTACGCGTGGTGTGGCTCGTCGTATGGCCGATGCAACCGCGCGCGAGTGGCTCGATCGCTTCGAGCTCGCCGGCCACGCCGGGCATCGTCCGCCCGCGCTGTCAGGCGGCCAACAACAGCGGGTCGCTCTGGCACGGGCGCTCGTCACCGAGCCGCGGCTGCTGCTGCTCGACGAGCCGCTCGCCGCGCTCGACGCCGCTACCCGCGCCGAGTTGCGGCGCCTGCTCGGCACTCATCTCGCGGACTTCGGCGGTGTGTGCCTGCTCGTCACCCACGAACCGCTCGATGCGCACGCGCTCGCCGACCGCGTGATGGTGCTCGAAGGCGGCGTGATCACCCAGACCGGCGCGCTGGCCGACATCACCGCGCATCCGCGCAGCGCCTACGCCGCCGACCTCGCAGGCACGAACCTGCTGCGGGGCACGATGCGTGGCTCGACGCTCACGCTCGGCAACGGCACGACCGTCGCGGCGGCCGGGCCTGCGTTCGATGGGCCGGCCTATGTCGTGATACCCCCTCGGGCCGTCGCGCTCTATCGTGAGCCATTGCACGGCAGCCCACGAAACGTATGGGCACTCCACGTCGTCGATGTCGACCGTGCCGGCGATCGCGTGCGCGTGCGGCTCGACGGCGAGTTGCCCCTCATCGCAGAGGTCACCCCCGCCGCGGATGACGCGCTACGACTCACAGCCGGTGCCGCGGTGTGGGCCGCTGTCAAGGCGTCGGAAGTACGCGCCGAACCCGCGTGACCTGGCGCGGCACGCCCCGAACGACCTCGGTTAGCGTGCCGCGATGCGCCTCCCTCATCTGCACCCGAACGAGCTCGACGCCGACCAACGCACCCTGTACGACGCCCTGACGACCGGCCAGCGCAAGCGGGTACACAACTCGCTGCCGGCGGCCGTGCAGATCTCTGACGCAGAGGGTCGGTTGCAAGGACCGTTCAACGCGATGCTCGTGCACCCGAAGCTCGGGTACGCGTTGCAGGAGCTGAGTCGTCAGTTGCGTTTCGAAGGGCGCCTACCCGCGCACACCCGCGAAATCGTGATCCTCGTCGTGGCCGCGGCGGAGAAGAGCGACTTCGAGTGGGCCGCGCACGCACCCATTGCCCTATCTGTCGGTGTCGCACCCGACGCGATCGACGCCATCGGCACGGGTGCGATACCGACGTTCGCCGAACCACTCGACGAAGCCGCGGCGCGCCTGGCACGCGCCCTCGTCGCCGAAGGCGATGCCGATGACGCCACGTACGGCGACGTACAGCGTGTCCTCGGCGATCACGGAATGTTCGAGGTGTCGACCACTGTGGGCGTGTACCGCTTGATCGCCCAGCAGTTGCGGTTGTTCCGGGTACCCGCGCCGATAGGGCCCTGGGCGACTGCGCGCTGAGCGCCGGGCACCGAGCCGTTACCCGCGCTTCAGTCGAGCGGCACGAGCTCGAACGACACCGCGTACTCGACGCCGAACGATAGCCCTACCGACCGGGCAATGGCCCGCAGGAAGGGTTCGGGATCCTTGCCGGGCGTTCCGTCGGCCAGAGCATCCAAGTACGTCTTGTGCTCGCGCAGCGATGCCACGCCGGCCCCGATGTGCGACGAGACATCGACGACGTGGGTTGCGTTCGGTGATCCGGCGAACAGGGCGAAGCGCACGCCGCCCCACGGCGCGCCGCCGGCGCCCGCGAAGAGCCACCGGTTCGACGCGTCGCGCACCGCGTCGACGAGCGCCACGCCGACCGCGCGGTGATCTGCATGGTTCACGCCGCCGGGCCAGCCCTCGCGATGGTTGATCGAGATGAGCACCTCGGGCCGATGCCGCCGTATCGCTGCTGCGAGGTCGCGGCGCAGTGCGATCGACACCTCGACCAAACCGTCCGGGTGCGCCAGGAACTCGACGGTGTCGACACCGACCACCGCCGCGGAGCGTCGTTCGTCGGCGATGCGGAGCTCCGCGCAGCGCTGGGGATCGATCGAGTCGATGCCGGCCTCGCCGGCGGTCGCGAGGCAGTAGGTGACCTGCTTGCCCTGCGCGGTCCACCGGGCGACTGCGCTCGCCGCGCCGTATTCCAAGTCGTCGGGGTGCGCGACGATCGCGAGCGCTCGCGACCAGTCCTCGGGCACGGGTGCAAGCGTGGTCATCGCGCGAGGGAAACCGTGTTGCATCGCGGACCGGCCGAGCGCGCAGTCGCGGCGAACGCCGCTATCCACATGCCACGCATGAAGGGGAGTATCCCCGGCACCCAGGCCTCGGCCGGCGTGACACGCCGGC
>JANMVY010000660.1:0-2716 GCA_031393535.1 Actinomycetes bacterium
AGCACCTGGGTCACCTCGATCGTGTGGCCATCGGCATCGATCACCGGATGACCGAGCGAGGCCCGTACGTCGCGTGCAGTGCGAGAAGACATGTGTCGCAGAGTAGGCCCAGGCCCGAACCGCGACATTGCCGCGACCCGGGCCGCCCTCGAGCGCACCCGAGGCGGGAGGGTCGGCGCATTGGCGGCACTCCGGCCGGGCTCGGGGGCTGTCGAGAGCACCCGAACCCGGCCCGAAGCCTGGTTGTTACTGGCCGCCCTCTGCGAGGGTCACGGTGACCGGCTTGAATGCGGCTCCCTTGGTGTCCAGCTTCTTCGTGTCGAGCGCGGCGAGCGCCTTGGTCACGTAGGTGGTATCGAGCGCCGTTGCGTCGATTGCCTTGGTGAGCACGGTCTTGCCGTCGAGGTTCTTGGTGCCCTGCGCGATTTTGATCGTCTGGTCGTACGCCGTCTTGTCGACCGCGCCGATGCCATTCGAGGACGGCCAGATCAGTTTGTTGACCTCGTTCATCTGCCACAGCTGATGGCTCTTGCCGAGCTTCGAGCCCTTGGCCACCACGAGATCTGCGCATGCTTGCGCGTTGTCCCGGCAGTAGATCCAGCCTTGCAGCGAGGCGGTCAGGAACTTGGTCGTGGTGTTCTGGTAGGTCTTGTCGCTCTTGAGCTTTTTTGCATCGGCCCACAACGCGTCCTGCAACATGCCGACGCCTTCGGCGTTGTAGTCGACGAGGTTGAAGTCCTCGGCGGTGTAGAGCTTGCCGGTCTTCGGGTTCTTTGCTTCGAGAACCTGCGCGTACTCGTTGTAGGTCATGGCCTCGGCGGCATCGATCTCACCGGCGAGAAGCGCCTTCATGTCGAACTGCTGTTGCACGTTCGTGACGTCCTTGGCCGGGTCGAGACCGGCCTTGGTGATGGCCGCGAACACTTCGTACTCGTTCCCGAAGCCCCAGTTGCCGACCTTCTTGCCCTTGAAGTTGGTCGCCGCTGTGATGCTCTTCTCCTTGAACGACACTTGGCGAGTGCCCGACTTCTGGAATACCTGGGCGATCTGCACGATGTCGGCGCCCGCCTCGCGCGTTTGCAAGGCCTTCGGCACCCACGAAACCGCGAAGTCGGCGCCACCATCGGCAAGCACCTTCGCCGGGACGGTGGTGATCGCCGCTTCGAGAATCGAGACGTCGAGCCCCTGCTCTTTGTAGTAGCCCTTGTCGACTGCCGCGAAGTACCCCGCGAACTGCGCCTGCGTCACCCACTGCAGTTGCAACTTCACCTTGGTGAGCGAGCCGCTCGCGCTCTTGCTCGAACCGCCGTCGTCGCCGCACGCGGTCGCGAGCAGCGTCAACGCCACCGCGGCCGCAATGGCCCGTATACCTGTCCGTCGCCTCATGTGTTCCTGCCTCCGTGTTTGTCGCAATTGTCATTGATCATCGGCTTCGCCGCACGCTCCATGGCGTGGCTATCCGCTCGATCGCTATCGCGATCGTGAAGAACGTGAGCCCGAGCACGCAGGCGGCCAGTACGTACGCCCATCCAGCGGCGTCGCGGGACGACGCGATGGATTGGGTGATGCGGGCCCCGAGGCCGTTCTGGGTACCACCGAAATATTCCGACACGAACGCGGTCACGACCCCGAGCGGCGCGGCCTGACGGAGCGCGACGAACAGGTATGCCAGCGCGTTGGGCATGCGGACCTTGCGGACGATGTGCAGATCTGACGCCCCATAGCTGCGCATGAGCTCGAGGTGTGTGGGGTCGGCTTGCGCCAAGCCCTTCGCGACGTTCAAGAACACGATGAAGAACACCACGAGTGCGACCATCAGGCGCCGCGGCACTTCGCTCGTGATCGAGAACAGGTTGTTGAAGATGGCGACGAGCACGATGATCGGTACCGCGGCAACCGATGTCGCGAGCGGTGCGATGAGCTCGCGCAACAGGCGGAACCGACTCGCGGTGAGCGCCACCGCGATGCCGCCCGCGACCCCGAGCACGAGGCCGACGAACGCGTTCGTGCCGGTGACGCGGGTGGAGGTTCGCACCAGCCGGAAGTTGCCGTGGAACTGACCCCAGATCGCGCTTGGTTTGGGCAGGAGGAACGGCTTGATGTGGCGCGTGACCACGAACAGCTCCCACAGCGCGAGGAACACCGCGCCGAAGAGGATCACCGGCAACGTGATGACCGCACGGCGTTTCATCGGTCGTCGACTCCGGCGGCGTGCCCACCTGGCAAGCCGCGCAACGATTCGCGCACCTCGATGACGCTCGTGAAGAAGGCGGGGTCTTCTCGGGTGAGTTCATCGCGCTCGCCGAGCGTGATGTCGATGGTGGCCGCGATACGACCGGGTCGCGGCGACATGACGACGACACGGTCGGAGAGGAAAACGGCTTCGGGAATGGAGTGCGTGACGAAGATGATCGACGAGCCCGTTTGCGCACGGATGTGTCCGAGCTCGCCTTGCATGTGCTCGCGGGTCATCTCGTCGAGCGCCCCGAACGGCTCGTCCATCAACAGCAGCTTCGGTGCGAACGACAGCGCGCGGGCGATCGCGACGCGCTGTTGCATACCCCCGGAGAGCTCCCACGGACGATGGTCGGCGAACTCGCGTAACCGCACGAGGTCGAGCATCTCGAGCGCGCGATCGCGCCGGCGGGTGCGATCCCAACCCTTGAGCTCGAGTGGCAGTTCGATGTTGCGTGTGACGGTGCGCCAATCGAACAAT
>JANMVY010000078.1:0-4573 GCA_031393535.1 Actinomycetes bacterium
CGAGATCGGCCCGGTGGGCGAACCGACCGTGTGGACGATCGGTGTGTCGAGCGACGCGCCCGAGCCCGATGGGTTTCGCTTCGTGCCGCTGCGCTCGTTGCACCCGGCGGTCACGGCGCGCGACTGGACACTCGCCGGACGAGCGGTGCAGATCGTCGAGTGGTCACGCACCCACCGCTTCTGCGGCCGGTGCGGCAGGCCGACCGAGCAAGCTCGAGGTGAGCGGGCCATGCGATGTGGCACCTGTGGACTGTTGTCCTTCCCGCGCCTGTCGCCTGCGGTGATCATGGTGGTGCATCGTGGCGACGAGATGCTGCTCGCCCACGGGCGCGCGTTTCCCGCGCCGGTGTACAGCGCGCTCGCCGGATTTGTGGAGCCCGGCGAATCGCTCGAGGAGGCGGTGCGCCGCGAGGTGCGCGAGGAGGTCGGTGTCGAGGTGGGGGAGCCGCAGTACGTCGCCAGCCAACCGTGGCCGTTCCCGAACTCGTTGATGCTCGGGTTCTACGCCGAGTGGGCCGATGGCGACATCGAGATCGACCCGAACGAGATCGTCGACGCCCGCTGGTTCCACGTCGATGAGATGCCGACGTTCCCTGGTTCGATGTCGATCGCGTCGCAGCTCATCAACGGGTACATCGCCATGCGCCGCGGCTGAAGCAACTGCACGATCAGATGGTACGGATCGCGTCGAGCACCGGGCCCCATGTCTGGTGGTCGGCACCATCGGCCGCGAAGAACTGCACGCGATCGAGCAGTGCTCCGAAGCGTTCCGCGATGGCCGGCGCGATCGTCTCGGGCTCGCCGACGATGGCGAACGCGTCGAGCACGTCATCAGTGATGGCGTCACCCATCTGCTCCCACTCGCCCCGTTTCGACAACCGGTTCAGCTCGTCGTTGAGCTCACCCCAGCCATGATGGTCGAGCACCGGCCGGTATGCGGGGGTCGACCCGTAGAACGCGAGCTGCATCCGTGCCGGCTTCGCACGTTCCTTCAGTTGTCGCTCGTCGCGACCGGTCACGACGAACAACGGCATCGTGATCGTGAACTGGTCGCGCGTGCGACCCGACGAAGCCAAACCGCGTTCGACCGCGGGCACCGTGACTTCGCGGAAGTACGACGCGGTGGTGAAGGCATGGGCGACCAAGCCGTCGGCGACCTCGGCCGCGACGGCGGTCATGGCCGGACCTACGGCCGCGAGCAGCACTGGGGGTGGCCCGAAGATGTTGCGGCCTGGATCGAACATCGGCGTCATGAGCGTGTGCTTGTAGAACTGCCCGCGGAACGCGAGTTGCTCACCGGTGTCCCATGCATGCCAGATGGCTCGCATCGCGAGGATGAACTCGCGCATGCGAGCGGCCGGGCTCGACCACGGCATCGAGAACCGCTTCGTGATGTGCGGTTTGATCTGACTCCCCACGCCGAGATGGAAACGACCCTCGGACAGGCGCTGAAGGTCGTGGCCGATCACCGCGAGCGTCATCGGGTTGCGGGCGAACGCGACCGCGATCCCGGTTCCGAGTTCGATCCGCGTGGTGGCCTGCGCCGCGAGCGCGAGCGGTAGGAACGGGTCGTGCGCGATCTCCGCGCCGAAAATGCCGTCGTATCCGGCCGCCTCGGCTCGTCGCGCGATCTCGGCGGCGTCGGCGAGGTCACCGTGCAGGCCCGTATCGATCTTCATGTGTCGCCCATTTCTCGGGGATGTGCTACTCGTCCTGCTCGCGCAGGAACTGCTCGACCTCGGCCGCCAACTCGTCGCCGCTCGGCAACTGGTGCTCGTCGGCGCGACGCATGGCGTCGTCCTGCGCTTCGAGTTGGCGGAGCATCTCGGAGTGCTCCGCGTTGCGAGAAACCAACTCGTCGAGGCGCTGACGGGTGACCACGGACTGATCGCGCAACGGCTCGGCATCGAACTGCAGACCGGTCACGATGCGCACGCCGTCGAGCAGCGCGGCCGCGGCCGCGGGGTACGGCATGGTGGCCGCGTAATGCGGCACCTGGGCCCACAAGCCAATGGCCGGGATGTCGAGCTCGGCGCTCTTGCGCTCGATTGCCGCCTGTACCCCCGCGGGGATGTCGATCGTCGCGTTGGTGAAGCCGACCTGCGCGGCGAGCGAACGATCGGTGGCGGTTGCCGACAAGCGAGGTGGGCGCGTGTGCGGTGACGCGGCGGGGTACGCACCGAAGCCGACCACGATGCGTGCGTCGAACTCCAACGCGAGGTGCAGCACCGCCTCGGTGAAACGCCGCCAGTTGTGATCGGGCTCGGGTCCGTGCAGCACCAGGAACGGTGTACCCACTCGATCGGTCGCGATCTCGAGGGTGATCTCGGGCCACGTCAGCCCGGTGTTCACCCCGTCATGGAGGTGCATGATCGGGCGACGCGCCCGATGATCGAGCAGCTGTTCGGTGTCGAAACGTGCGACCACCTTGGAACCTTGCTCGTTCAGCGCAGCACCGACGGCGGTGACCGCCGCGCCGCCGGCATCGATCCACCCTTCGAGGTGAACGACCAACACGGGCCGCTCGACGTCGGGGCGTTCGATCAACTCGAACAGCGGACCATGTTCGAAGTCGGTCATAGTCGACTTGCCGTGTCTGCCGCGCGCGAGGCAAGCAGCTCGACACGTCGCGCGAACGACTCGAGGTTGGCCGACCCGATGTCCTCGCCCATGACACCGGCGCGATAGCGCGCGTAGACACCTTCGATGATGCAGGCCACTTTCCAGTAGGCGAACGAGAGATAGAAGTCGATGCCCGACAGATCGAGAGTCGATCGAGCTGCGTACGCTTCGATCACCTGATCGCGGCTGAAGAACCCGGGCACCACGGTGGGTGGCGACTCGACCGTGAACGCCTCGTCGGCCGGTTCGCACCAATACACCAACAGCTGCGCCACGTCGCACAGCACGTCGCCGAGGGTGCAGAGCTCCCAATCGAGCACGGCGCGGACGTCGCCGGTGGGCGCCATGATGCAATTGTCGAGGCGGAAGTCGCCATGCACGATTCCTGCACTCTGTTGCACCGGGATGCGCGCCGCCAAGATGTCGTGCACGCGCTCGATGTCGGGTAGTTCGCGTGTCTTGGAATCTTCGAATTGTTGACGCCAGCGCTTCAGTTGACGCGCGACGTAGCCCTCTTTGCGGCCGAGCGTGCCGAGCCCGATCGAATCGACGTCGACCTCGTGGATCGTGACGAGCGTGTCGACCATGCTCTCGCACGAGCGTGTCCGCACCTGGGATGTGACTGCTCGAGCCGATGCTTCGTCACGCAGGACGATGCCGTCGACGAACCCCATCACATAGAACGGAGCGTCGTTCACCGAGAGGTCCTCGCACAAGCCCACGAGCGGCGCCACGGGCACCTTGGTGGGGGTGAGCGCCGACACGATGCGATGCTCGCGGCTCATGTCGTGGGCGGTCGCGAGCAGCGGACCGAGCGGCGGTCGCCGCAACGCCCACGCGTGGCCTGCGGTGTCGGTGACGCGATAGGTGAGATTGGAACGTCCGCCGGCGATGTGCTCGAACCGGTACGGCGCGTGTGCCTCTGATGCGTGAGCGGTCAACCACGCGGAGACCTCGGCGACGCGGATGCCGGGCAGGTCGGTCATGGGCCGTCAACCTACCGCCGTACCCCGCGCAGCGCCGCGGTCGAGGCGGGCTTTCGCCGCTCGCGGTGCGCGCAGGAGTCGCCGGTTGGTGTCGGTCGGCCACCGCGTACGCTTGGGACGATGTGCACCGAGTGTGCACGGGCGAGGTTGTGGAGGAGACTGTGATGGCGATCGATGTCACCGACGCGACGTTCGAGACCGAAGTGGTCAAGCGGTCGATGGACGTCGCGGTAGTGGTCGACCTGTGGGCGCCATGGTGCGGCCCGTGCGTGCAACTGGGCCCGATCCTCGAAAAGGTGATCGGTGCAACCGACGGCAAGGTCGTGCTGGTGAAGGTCAATGTCGACGAGAACCCGGCCATCGGTCAGGCGTTCCAGGTGCAGTCGATTCCCGCGGTTCACGCCCTGAAGGGTGGACGCGTCGTCGACAGCTTCATCGGCGCGAAGGGCGAGGCGGCGGTTGTCGAGTTCGTCTCGGCCCTGCTGCCGAGCGAGCCCGAGGCGCTTGTGACCGCGCTGTTGGCCGCGGGTGACGAAGCGTCGCTACGCCAGGTGCTCGATTCCGACCCGGGCCACGTCGAGGCGATCGTCGCGCTCGCCGATCTTCTCGTGGGTCGTGGCGACAGCGACGAAGCGCTCGCGTTGTTGGCACGCATTCCCGAGACCGCCGAGACCAAGCGCATTGCTGCCATCGCACGTTCGGGCTCGCAGCTCGGCGCCGACGTCGAACTGCAGCTCGACGAACTGCTCGACGAGGTCAAGACCGACGACGACGCCCGCCAGCGGTTCGTCGACCTGCTCGAGATCCTGGGCCCCGACGATCCACGCACCGCGGTGTATCGCCGCAAGCTCACCGCACGCCTGTTCTGAGCTGCTGACCGCGTCGCGGCGCGGCGAGCGCGACGGATACACTTCAGCGACCTTCCCCTCCTGGTCCTTTGACGGGAGGGGTGCGTCATGCCCACC
>JANMVY010000694.1:0-4966 GCA_031393535.1 Actinomycetes bacterium
GGCCGACGTGGGCGTGCGCGACGGTCGTGTGGTCGCGGTCGCCTCGCCCGGGTCGCTGATTGAGCCGACGAGCCGGCGCATCGACGCCACCGGGCTCGTCGTCGCTCCCGGCTTCGTCGATCCGCACACCCACTACGACGCGCAGTTGTTGTGGGACCCGGCCGCGACACCGTCGTCGCTGCATGGCGTCACGAGCGTCATCGGGGGCAACTGCGGGTTTACGCTCGCACCACTGGCGCCGGGTGACGCGGACTTCCTGCGTCGCATGATGGCGCGCGTCGAAGGTATGCCGCTCGATGCGCTCGAGCACGGCCTGTCCTGGGACTGGCAGACCTTCGGCGACTTCCTCGACCGGTTCGAGGGCAACGTCGGTGTGAACGCCGGGTTCCTCGTGGGTCACAGTGCGATACGCCGACTGGTCATGGGCGCCGATGCCACCACGCGCGATGCGAAACCGGCCGAGATCGACGCCATGGAGCAGGTGTTACGCGAAGGGCTCGCGGCAGGTGGCCTCGGCTGGTCCACGTCGCTGTCGTATTCGCACAACGACGGCGACAATCAACCAGTGCCGTCGCGCCAGGCCGCGCGCGACGAGCTGCTGCGCCTCGCAGGTGCGGTGCGTGACTACCCCGGTACCACACTCGAGTTCATCACCAGCGGGTGCCTCGGTCAGTTCAGCGAGGACGAGATCGACCTCATGATCGACCTGTCGACCACCGCTGATCGGCCGCTGAACTGGAACGTGCTCAGCATCAATGCCGCGAACCCGTCGGTGCACGAGCATCAGTTGTCGGCATCGACACGGGCGGCCGCTCGCGGGGGTCGCATCGTGGCACTCGCCATGCCCGAGAACGGGCCGTCACGCCTCTGCTTCCACGACTACTTCGCGTTGTTCTCGCTGCCGCTGTGGAAGGACATCTTCGGGCTCGACGTCATGGCGCGCACGGCGAAGTTCGCCGACCCGGCAGTGCGCCGTGAGCTCGATGCCATTGCCACGTCGCCCGATGCGGGCGCGTTGCGCGGCCTCGCCCATTGGGCGGCGCTCGAGATCGGTGCCACGTTCGACCCGGTGAACGACGGGCTCGCGGGGCGCACGGTCGGCGACATCGCGTCCGAACGCGGCCAGTCGCCGTTCGACGTGATGTGCGACATGGCGGTCGCCGACGGCCTGCGCACGATCTTCTGGACCCCGGTCGGCACCTCGGCACCGGTTGCCGCCCTGCGCGCCGAGGTGCTGCGCGACCCGCGCGTGCTCGTCGGCGGCTCCGACGCGGGCGCGCACCTCGACCGCATGTGCGGCGCGCGCTATCCCACGCTGTTCCTCGGCGGCCTCGTGCGCGAGCACGGCGTGATGTCGCTCGAAGAGGCGGTGCGGCTCATGACCGACATGCCCGCCCGCTACTTCGGTCTGCGCGACCGCGGCCGCCTTGTCGAAGGCGCGTTCGCGGACATCGTCGTGTTCGATCCGGCCACCGTCGACGCCGACCGCATCGTCAACGTGGCCGATCTGCCTGGTGGAGCCGAGCGCCTCACGTCCGCGGCCATCGGCATCGCACACGTGCTCGTGAACGGCGTGGCCATCGTCGAGCACGGTTCGCTCACCGGCGCCCGGCCCGGTGTGGTGCTGCGTTCCGGCCGCGACACCGAACCGATCTGCGCGTAACCGTCGCGCAGCCTCGAAGGGGAACCATGACTGCAGATCCAGACGTGACGTTGCCATGGCAGACACCCATCGCCGTCGACGATGTCGAACCGTCGGTGTACCGCGTACTGGCCGACGGCGGGCTCGATACCGACACCTGGCGCAAGACCATCGTGGCACCGCCGAGCGGCGAGGCCGTGTTCTACGTGCGGCTCGGCCCGGGGGCCAGCTCGCCGCGGCATTGGCACCCGAGCGACACCGTGTACATCGTGCGCCGGGGCGAGCTGGTCATCCCCGGTGAGGGCACCTACAAGGAGGGCGAGGTGCGGTGGGTGCGCGGCGGCACCGCGTACGGCCCCGAGATGGGCGGCCCTGACGGTGTCGAGTTCTGGTTCGTGAGCATGGGTGCGTTCGGCACGATCGACCCCGAGCTCACCCCCCCGCCGCGATGAACGCGCCCGCTGAACGCGCCCGCTGAACGCGCCCGCTGCGACCTGCACCTGCGCGGACGCATGCACTCCGAGCACAACTGGTAGTTACGGAGCGGTGCGGAGTAGCGCGAGTGGACTACCGGTTGGCGCGGGGCGAACGCTCGGCGAGCGCGGACGCGTGCACTCCGAGGTGCAACCGGTAGTTCCGGCGCGCCGTTATGGCGCGCTCGTGAACTACCAGTTCACGCGGGACGGTGTGGTGGCCATCAGTGGCCGGCGACCGGCATGCGACCGTTGGACGCGACCACGAGCGAGTCGACCGCCACCGCGCCTGCGGCCGACACGATCACCGGATTGAGGTCGAGCTCGGCGAGGCGGTCGCCGCACGCGGTGGCGAGGCGGGCCACCGACACGATCACCTGCACGAGTGCCTCGATGTCGCCGGGCGGGCGCCCGCGCGCACCACGCAACAACGCGGCGCCACGGAGCGAGTCGATCATCTCGCGTGCGTCGTGCTCGTCGATCGGTAACGGCCGCACCGCGACATCGCGCAGCACCTCGGCGAAGATGCCACCGGTGCCCACCATCACGGCCGCGCCGAGCTGGCTGTCGTGGGTGATGCCCACGATCATCTCGGTGCCTTCGCGCACCATCTGCTGCACGAGCACGCCGTCGATACGCGCGGAGGCGTTCACGGCGCGTGCCCGCGCGACGAAGGTGTCGAACGTGGCGCGCACCTCGGTCGCGTCGGCGACACCGACCTGCACGAGGCCGACGTCGCTCTTGTGCGGGAAATCGGCCGACGCGATCTTCATGACCACCGGGTACCCGAACCGATCGGCGGCGGCGACGGCGGCTTCGGCGCTCGGGGCGATGGTCTCACCCACGAGAGGTACGCCGAACGACTCGAGCAGCACGCGCGCCGCATCGGCATCGAGGGTTCCGCCGGTTGCGAGCGCGGTCTCGGCCGCCGGGGTGAGGATGGCATCGAGAGGCAGGCGTCGGTGCAGCGCCGGCCGGCGTGCCTGGTAGTCGTAGTACGCGCGAAGCGCGCGGAAGCAGTTGCGGAACGACCGGAAGGTGGGCACGCCCGACGCGATCACGTCGCCGAATGCCGGCTCTTCGATCTTGTAGGAGTTCCACGTGACGATCACCGGCACGGGCGCGGTGGGTGCCCACCGCCGCACGTCGCTCGCGAGGGCCTCGGTCATCGGGCCCAGGGGAGCAGTGAGACCCACCACGATCACGTCGACGTTCGGGTCATTCGCGACGAGGTCGAGGATCTCGAGGCGCTTGTCCTGTGAGATCGCGAGCACGAGCGAGCCGCCGTTGTCGACTGGGTTCGACACCGTGAGGTAGGCGGGGATGATCTCGTGCAGCCTGCGCTGCGTCTCGCCGGTGAGCTGCGGCAGCGCGATCCCGTGCTTTTCGGCCTGTTCCATCATGAGCGTGCCGGAGCCGCCCGAGATCGAGTACATGCACACGTTGGGGCCGGTGTTCCTCGGCATCTTGGCGAACAACGTTGCAGTGTCGAGCAGCTCGTCGAGATCGCCTACGCGCGTTACCGCATGTTGCGCGAACAAGCCGTTGACCACCGCGTCGCTACCGGTGAGATGGCCGGTGTGCGAGGTGGCCATGCGCGCGCCGGCTTCGGTCTCGCCGATCTTCAGCATCACGACCGGCTTGTCGTTTTCGTTCGCGGCCTGCAACGCAACGCGTAGTCGATCGGCCGACTTGAAGCCTTCGACGTACGCGCCGATCACCTGCGTGTCGTCGTCGTACGCGAAGTACTCGAGGAAATCGCCGAGCTCGAGGTCGACCTCGTTGCCGGTGGGCACCCACCGCGAGAACCCGGCGCCGAACTCGACGCCCTGCACGATTGGTCGGCCGTTGTGGCCGCTCTGGGTGAGCAGGCCGATCTTGCCGCCGCGGTTGCCGGGGGCGTCGGGCATCGGTTCGAACGCGTTGGTGTTCGTATTCGGGCCAAACACGCGGATGCCCCACTTCTTCGCGCGTGCCCCGAGGTCGCGCTCGATCGCCGCACCCTCGGGGCCGACCTCGCTGAAGCCCGAGGTGAAGACCAGCGCGTACTTGATGCCCTTTTCGCCGAGCTGGTCGATGATTGCCGGCACGGCGGCAGGGTTGACGTTGACCACGGCGAGCTCGATCTCGTCGGGGATGTCGACCACCGACGGGTAGATCGGGATCGACCCGGCCACGGTGCCGCCCTTGGGGTTGACGAGGTACCAACGCGAGCCGAAGCGGTCGTAGCGCGCGTGCAGCGACTTGACGGTCGCTGTGTCCGCCCCGTCGATGCGGCCGATGATCGCGGTGCCGTTCGGGTGGAAGAAATGGTCAAGATCGGTGCGCTGCTGCGCCATTCGTCGCTCCCTCGGGTACCCAGCCGACACTACGCTGCCCCCCGCAGTGCATGCCCACTGCACGTACTTGCCCGTTCGTCGAATCGTTCGCACGAGCGGCACGCGCGGCACCAGAGGGGTGCGCGGTAGGCGCGGCACGAGCGGGACAGCGGCGGCACGACAACAGGGGAGCGACATGGGGGACCGGCTGGCGGGCAAGGTGGCGCTGATCACGGGCGCGGCGCGGGGTCAGGGTGCGGCCGAGGCTCGCCTGTTTGCGGCCGAGGGCGCAACGGTGTTCGTGACCGACGTGCTCGACGACGTGGGCGAGCGGCTCGTCAACGACATCGGCCCGGCAGCGCACTACGCGCATCTCGACGTCACGAGCGAGACCGAGTGGCAGGCGGCGGTCGACCTCGTGCGCGAACGTGCCGGGCACCTCGACGTGCTGGTGAACAACGCAGGCATCGGAATCCCCGGGACCATCATCGACACGAAGCTCGCCGACTACCGACGCGTGATCGACATCAACC
>JANMVY010000697.1:0-3587 GCA_031393535.1 Actinomycetes bacterium
GCGGGAGCGCGGGTCAGCCGACGGCGACGGACGCGCGGAACACCGCGGCGCTTTCGGCCACGCGGCGCCGACCGATGATCGGCGTCGTGGGGGCAAAGCCGGCGGTCGCGCGCTCGGCCTCGGATTCGCCGCCCCAGAAGCCGAGTTCACGATTCGTGCGGGCGTAGTTACGACACGGGGCCACCGACTCGCAACCCTGGCAGATCGATCGTGCGAAGGCCTCGCGGCGAACACGCGCCTCGGGACGCTCGGCGAACGGAGCGAAGAACAATTCGCTTCTGCCACGGCACGCCCCTTGCGGCATCCAATCGGCAGGGTCGTTCGACATCACGACAGAGACGCGTTCGGTCACGCTTGTTCTCCTCAGCACGCAAGCCTGGGGGCACGCAAACGCATCGGGCATGAGAGCTGGGCGCCCGACACCCAAGGGTGCCGCACACCGGGGGTCTCACCGCACCACGCGCTGCGGCGCCAACACTACGGAATAGGCACCGGACCTGCCAGGAATGACCGATTCTTTGTTCAGACAGGCATCATCTCTCGTGGCGATAGCTCTCGTGGATTCCGGCGAGGGTGAGATGATACGGCGTCAGATGCGTCGGGCGTGTCCCGCCCAGTAGGGCGCTCGAACCTCGCGACGAGCGAGCTTGCCCGTCTCAGTTCGCGGCAACGTGAGCCGCGCCACCACCCGATGCGGTACCTGGTAGCCCGCGAGCCGGGCCGCGGCGAATGCCCGGATGTCGTCGGTGTCGAGCACGACGCCCGCCACGGGCTGAACCTCTGCGACGACGGTCTCGCCCCACTCGTCATCGGGCGCGCCGACGACGCAACAGTCCGCGACCGACGGGTGGGCCATGAGCACAGCCTCGATCTGCGCCGGGTAGACGTTCACCCCACCCGACACGATCACGTCGGCCCGGCGATCGAGAAGGTAGAGGTACCCGTCGTCGTCAACCGCGCCGATGTCACCGAGCGTCATGAGGTCACCGCGCACGGCCGCGGCTGTCTTTTCGGGGTCGTCCTTGTACATGAACGAGCCCGGTTGACGAAACCACACCTCGCCCTCGATCCCCGGTGCGCAGCGGGCGCCTTCGTCGTCGAGTACGAGCAACTCGAGGTGGGGGAACGGCCGGCCCACGCTGCCTGGCTTGTCGAGCCACTCGCTCGACGAGATCGTGCACCCTCCGCCTTCGGTGCCGCCGTAGAACTCGTAGAGCACCGGACCGAGCCAGTCGATCATCGCTCGCTTGACGTCGGGTGCGACCGGCGCCGAACCGTGGATTACCAGGCGGAGCGACGACACGTCGTAACGGGCGCGCACCTCGGCAGGGAGCTTCAGCAGCCGGACGAACTGGATCGGTACCAGAAAGGTCGATGTGACACGGTGCCGCTCGACGAGGCGCAGGAACTCCTCGGCCTCCCAACCGTCCATCAGCACGAGGTCCGCGCCGAGAAGGGTGGCACCCTCGCAGTACGACACCGGACCCGAGTGATAGAGCGGACACGCGACGAGATGCACGCCGTCGTCGCCGTCGGGCAGGTACGTGCGGATCATCTGCATGCCGGCGCGGCCCGCGCGTGCCGGTGGCCGGGAGTCCTCGACCGGCGGACGCAGCACGCCTTTCGGCCGACCCGTGGTGCCGGAGGTGTACAGCATCGTGTCACCGGCGAGGGGAAGGTCGAGCTCGGAGGCGGCGAACGGGTCGACGAGCTCGTGGTAGTCACGGAAACCGGGGATGGCACCTCCGACGGCGAGACGCCGCTCGGGTGGGATCGACACGCTCGCCGCCGCGGCGACGTCAGCAAAGCGCGCGTGCGCCACCAGCAGCTCGGCATCGCAGTTCTCGACGACGTAACGGGCGTCGTCCGCGGTCCAGCGCCAGCTCATCGGCGTGAGCCTTCTGCCCGACCACACAACGCCGCGATAGGTCCACAAGAACTCGGGCACGTTGGGCAACAACGTGGCGATGGGGGCACGAACATCGAGGCCCACCGCATCGAGCGCCCGCGCGAAACGGTGCGCGCCCGCCTGCACGTCGGCGTTGCGGGTGAACGAGTGCGCGACGCGGATCATTGCGCACTCGCTGCGCCTAGGGTTCGCGTCGAGATGCGCACCGCCACTGCGTGCGTCATCACACAGGGAAACATGACACAGGGAAACACTGTTGAGCGAACGTAGTCGACCACTTGCCGGGATGACGGCCGTCGTCACCGGTGGCGCGAGAGGCGTCATCAGCACATGAGCGAACCGTGGGGCATAGACGGCCCGTACTTCGACGATCTCCAGGTCGGCCAAACCCTCGAACGCGCGCCTGCGCTGACCATCGGGCCCGGGGAAACCGCGCTCTATCAGAGCATTTGCGGAGACCCGTACGCATTGGCGTTGTCGGCACCGCTCGCCGCCGCGGTCACCGGCGCGCCCGGCGCGATCGTGAACCCCGCGCTCGTGCTCCACGTCGCGATCGGGCAGAGCACCGTCGCGACCCGGCGAGTGATCGCGAACCTGTTCTATCGCCGCGTCATCGTGCGCCGCGCAGTACGGGTAGGCGAGACCCTCTCGACCCGGGTCGACATACTCGGGTTGCGCGAAATGGCACCCAAACCCGATCGCCCGCGCCGGGGCATGGTGCTCCTGCGCATGCGTACCACCAGCGAACGCGATGACGTCGTGTGCGACTTCGAGCGATGTGCACTACTTCCCTTCCGCGACGACCGCGCCCCCATCGCCGCCGCCGCCGCCGACCTCCGCGGCCCGACCGGTTCGGCCGACCTCGACGCGTTCGTGCCCTTCGCGCCAACTGCCTGGGAGCTCGCACCGCTGGGTCCGCCGGTCGTGTGGCCCGTCGGTGACATGCGTGTCGATCCGTTGCACGACACCGTCACCCACGCCACCGCCCTCGTGCGACTCACCCAGAACCTCGCGGCCGCGCACCGCGATGCGCGCCTCGGCCAACACGGAAAGCGGCTCGTCTACGGCGGGCACACGATCGGGCTCGCGCAAGCTTCGTTGCTGCGCCTGGTGCCGAACGCCGCGACCGTGATCGGCTGGCACAGTTGCGATCACACCGGGCCGGTGTACGAGGACGATGTCTTGACGGTGCGCGCCACCCTCGAGGCAACCCGGGTGCACGGTGCGGGCCGTCTGCTCGCGTTCCGGGTGCTCGTCGACGCGGCCCGCGACGGTGGTCCAGAAATCGTCCCGGTGCTCGACTGGCGACCAGTCCTCCTCGCGCCCTGACCACTTCACCCCGCGTTTCTCGAACTTTGGTCGCTGATCCACCGCACAGGTGGAGGATCGACCAAAGTTGGGCGCGGGGCGTTGGACAAGCGACCAAAGTTGGGCGCAGCGCGCAGCGCGCAGGTCGCAGGTCGTCTCCCGGCTCCCATTAGGGGCGAGGGCGAGGGCCGGCGATCACGCCACGATCGTGGAGCGCGGCGATCTCCGTGCCCGACAACCCGAGAACCTCGGCGAGCACCTCGTCGGTGTGCTCTCCGAGGCGAGGGGCGGGCCGCACAGCCACGCGACCGAGGTCGATAGGGGCGAGTGGCGAACCCGCGGCGAGCACGCGACCGACACCCGGCTGATC
>JANMVY010000708.1:0-3771 GCA_031393535.1 Actinomycetes bacterium
ACGCACGTCGGGATTTCTCCCCCGATCGGGCTCGACGGCAAGCGGGCGGAGTAGGGGCCTTCCATCGTGTCGATCGGGAGACTGCAGATGTACGAGCTACTGGCAGGGGTGCGGTGGTCTCCTCTCTCGGTCAGGGCAACGACAGGTCAAATCGGTCACACGCCCCGACCATTGGCGAACACCGTCACCGCAGATGCGGTGAAGGCGCTGCTCGCCTCGTGCCAGGACGCGGCACCCCAGATCTCGACGTGGTCGTACACACCGGTGACGACCACGTCGGTCTCGAGCGCTGCGAAAGATCGCAACCGGGGGGGCAAGACGATGCGACCTTGCGCATCGAGCTCGACTTCCTCGGCCGACGTCGATGCACCCACCAAGGCCGCACGTTCGAGCTCGCCCCGTCGGACCTGCTCACGCATGTGCGCAAGCATCTCCTCGAAGACGTCGGCCGGGAACAACGCCAAACAGCCGGCATGGGGTGTCAGGTAGCCGCCCACGGGAAGCTTCGCGCGGTGCTTCGGCGGCAGGACCAAGCGGCCCTTCCCGTCGAGCGACCGTTCGTAGGTCCCCGTGAACACCAATCAGCTCCTGATGACCTTGCCGGCACGCCGTCGCGCCCGATCTGCACGGATATGCCGCCGTGGTGGTTGCGCTCGCCGCGCAACCTCCGCGCATGGCGCTCCAGCGGTCCATCGGTCGCTGACCGAATGACCCCTTTTGCCCCACAAGTCCCCACATTATGGTCAGTTTTCCCACCCGTCAAGCATTTCGACCCCCCAATTCGCCACGCTGGGCGTCCGACGAACGTCTGTTCGTGGTGCGGGTCGGGCTCAGCCGAGGACGGACGAGAACGCGCGTTGGAGCGCATCGGCCCCGACCGGCACGCCTGCCGCGAGGCCCGCGATGGCCTCGAGCGCCGAGGCGCGGGCGGCGTCGTCCAGCGCGAGCAACGCGACGATTCCCACCGGGTCCCACCGGCGTAGCACGGCCATCTGGAACCGCGCCCCCGCCCGCGCCCGGCGCTGGGAGATACCGATCACCTTGCGGCCCGCCACGCGGACCTCGCCGGGTCCGAGACCCGCGAAGCAGACGCTGTCCGACCAGCGACTGCGGACGAGACCGCCGTGATGGCATTCGAGCGTGTCGGCCGACAGACCGACGGCCACGAGGGCCTCAACCCAGGCATCGCCCACCCACCGCGCCGCCGCGATCACGTCGTCGTCCCAGCGCGGGTGACCGGGCGGAATGACGAGATCGGCCCATACGACATCGCGGGGATCGAGGAGAACCGCTCCCCCACCGCTGGCGCGTCGCACGACCTCGACTCCGGCCGCGGCCGCGGCGACCGCGTCGACCGTCGTCGCTGGTTGCGCCGACCCGAGCACCAGCGTGGGACGATCGATCGCCCACCACGTCAGGGTGGGGCGAGTGGGCCACTCGGTATGCGCCGACGCGAACGCTACGGCCAACGGGGTCGTGGCGAAGCGGATGTCGAACGCGGCGGTCACGCGGAGAGCGCGACGCCGTTTTGCACGCAAGGCAACCACCGCGACCAGCCCTCGGGCACGCGTCGATCGACGAGCACGAAACGCGCAATCAACGACGGGGTGCGGGGCGCATGCGGGAGGCGCATGCTCGTCTCGTGCAAGAACCGATCGCGCTTCGCGGAGTTACAACGCTTGCACGCCGCGACGACGTTCTCCCACGAGTGCTCACCACCACGGCTACGCGGGATCACGTGGTCGATCGACTCGGCTTCGGCCCCGCAGTACTGGCACGTGTGGTCGTCGCGCAGGAAGACGGCGCGACGGTTGAGCGCACGCCGTCGCGGACACGGCACACGCACGTACCGACCAAGACGTACCACCGACGGCTCGGCGAACTCCTGTCGTTCGGAATGCAACACACGGCCCGTGGTCTCGATGGTCTCGGCCTTTTCGGCAAGCACGAGCACAAGCGCCCGACGAGTCGGGACGACGCACAGTGGTTCGAACGTCGCGTTGAGTACGAGGGCACGAGACATCGCCGGACGCTACCTCGGGCCCTCGACCGCGGTGGCGGGCATTTCGACGCGCCGCCCAGCGTGTGTCCGAGGATGGGGGAAGGTCCGACACCATCGGAGGTAGGTCACGACATCGGTGGGATCGGGCGCACGGGTCGCGTCGCCGTACATGGTCAGCGAACGAAACCCGAGATACTCCGGCGCGGGCACGGGCAGAAACGGCGCGCGGTGCCACCAGCCACGCGGGGCGAGTCGGTGCACCTGCACGAGCGCGGTGCGCCACAATTGCGGGTGGGCCGCGACCGCGCGAGCCACCGGGAGCACCCAACGAACCGACAGCCGTGCGACCGGCACGACAGGTTCAGCGGGCATCAGCGCGGTGCCTCACCCGCGGAACCCGCTGCGAAATGCACGCCGACATCCAGGCCCATGCCGCGAAAGGCTACCGCAGCGGCCCCGACCAGCGGACCCATCGAGCCAAGTCCGGCAGGCACGATGCGCGCCCCGCGCGCGAACGACAAAACCGCCGTGCGCTCGAGCGCGGCCTGCGCCGCATCGAAAAAAGGTGAGCCGAATCCCAACGCGACCGAACCTGCGACCACCGCCAGCCGTACGTCGAGCAGATGCACCACCGAGCCGACCACCTCGCCGACCAATCGGCCCGTGCGAATCCGCACCGCGTGCGGTGCGTCGCGGGCCGGTTGGCCGGTGAACGCCTCGATCGACCGTCCCGACGCCTCGGCTTCGAGGCAACCGCGAGCACCACAGGCGCACCAACGGCCACCGGGTACCGCCACGACGTGGCCGATGTGACCCGCGTTCGCGTGCGCGCCGTCGAGCAGGTGGCCGTCGAGCACGATGCCCCCGCCGACCCCGGTCGACACCACGATCGCGAGGAAGTTTCGTTCGCCGCGAGCCGCGCCCTGCCAGGCTTCACCGAGAGCCAACGCCTTGGCGTCGTTGTCGATGAACACCGGCAACCCCAAGGACGCGGCGAGCCGATCGCGCAGCGGAAAGCCGCGCCATTGCGCGATGTTGAGGGGCGACACCGTCACCCCGCCCGGTTCCATCGGCCCACCACAACCCACCCCACACGCCGCCAGCGGCCGTGGCGTCGTCGGACCATCTACTGCGCGGACCGCGTCGACGAGCGCGAGCAGCGTCGCGAAGAGCGCTTCGGCGTCGACGCCCGCCGTGCGCACCGACTCGTGGGCGTGCACCTCGCCCTGCGCATCGACGATTCCGACTGCGAGCTTGGTGCCGCCGATGTCGATCGCGAGCGCATGGTGCACCGTACGAGCGTATTGCCTGGCAGACGTTCGGTTCACGCCCCGACCGCCGACGGGTACCGATCCGGCACAACCTGTAGCGTGACCGCTCGTTGTGCGACGCGTGGACCCGCGTCGCACATCCGGACGATCGATCCCGGGAGTCGAACAGCGTGACGACGCAAGCACCGGTCAACCAAACCGAGACCTTCGCCGAGGTGTTCAACGCGATCTGCGACAACATCGAGGTGACCATCCGCGGGAAGCGCGACGTCGTGCACCTCGTGGTGTTGAGCCTCATTGCCGAAGGCCACATCCTGCTCGAGGACGCGCCGGGGGTGGGCAAGACCAGCATCGGAAAGGCGCTCGCCGCGTCGATCAATGCCACGTTCGGGCGCGTGCAGTTCACGCCCGATCTGCTCCCCGCCGACGTGGTGGGCATGACCGTATGGAACCGGGCCACCGGTGGGTTCGACTTCCGTCCTGGGCCGGTTTTCTCGA
>JANMVY010000122.1:0-6901 GCA_031393535.1 Actinomycetes bacterium
AGCACAAGGACGTGCTCACGCACACCATTGCGGTGGTGGCGAAGACCCCGCCCGATCTACTGGTGCGGCTCGGTGCGCTGTTCCACGACATCGGCAAGCCGCGCACGCGCTCCTATGAGCACGGCGGGGTGACCTTCCGCCATCACGAAGCGGTCGGGGCGCGCATGACCCGCAAGCGGCTCACCGCCATGGGCTACAGCGAGCAGGTCGTGGCCGACGTCACCGAGCTGGTGCGGCTGAGCGGTCGCTTCAAGGGCTACGCGGACGGGTGGAGCGACGCCGCCGTGCGGCGCTATGCGCGCGACGCCGGGCACCTGCTCGGTCGTCTCAATCAACTGGTGCGGTGCGACTGCACCACGCGGAGCCAGATCAAGGTCGCCAACCTGCATCGTGACATCGACGATCTCACGGCACGCATCGCGCAGCTCGCCGACGAGGATCGGGTCGCGGCCGAGCGCCCGGGCATCGACGGTGGCGAGGTCATGGCGCACCTCGGCATCGGCCCGGGCCGCGACGTCGGCCAGGCGCTCGGTTTCCTGCTCGGCATCAAGCGCGCCGAGGGCGACCATTCCCGCGACGAGCTGTTCGCCCGGCTCGACGCGTGGTGGGCGGCGCGCACCACGCGCTAGCGCTGATAGATCGCGGTGCCCGGTGCGGTACGCAGGATCTCCGGTTCGAACGCGGCATCGAAGGTCCATTCGGTAGGTCGGCCGTGCTCATCGGTCACGAACGCCGCGCGCCCGTTCGCCGCCAGTCGCCTGGTGTCGGCTTGGCGCATCTGGAGCGACACCAAGAGGGCCAAGACCCCGAGCACCAGCGGCACCAGCGCGGGAGCAGCCACGGCGGGTAGCACCGTGGTGCCGGTCGCCCGCAGGATCGGCGCGGTATCACCCGACAGACGGGCGAGCGCGACGTGGGCGGCGACGCACAACGCGAGCTGCGTGCCGCCGAGCGCGAGAAGCCACACCGCGCCGGCGCGGAACGGGCGCCAGCGCTCGTGAGCCCGCAACACGGCGGCGAGCACGAGCAGTGCGCCGAGGGCGAGCGCGATCATGGTACGGGGCGCAGACATCGAGTTATCGAGCGACGAGAAGTCGGGCAGCGCCGCGCTCGGGAGTTCGATGCTGAGCGTCGCATCGCCGGCGATCAGTTGACGATACGCCGGGTTGATTGCCGCGGCCTCGGTGCGGGCTCGCTCGACGAGTGCCGTGACATCGATCGTGGGTGACAACGTCGGGTCGGCGAAGACGCGATCGTGGAGCTGCTGCACGGCCGCGCCGAAGGCGGCTTCGAACTCGGGGGTTCGCACCAGGGCTGCGGCCACCGGCCCGAGGTCACGGCGCACATCGATGCCGAACGCCGCGAGGTCGCGCACCGTGACCTCGCCGACGAGCTGGGCCGACAATGCGTCGGACGTCCGCGCAACGACCATGGAGCGGACATCGTCGTCGTGCAACGCTGCGGTAGCCGCGCGGACCGTGGTCGACGAGTCGATCACGAGTGAGCGGATCAGGAGCGCGGCGTACCCCAACGTGGCGCAGAGCAAGCCGAGCGCAAGCACGACTGCATTGAACGCTCGCCGCGGGGCGGGCGGATCGATGTTGGGCACGACCACCGCATCGGCGGGCGACTCGGCCGGCTCAACGCGAATGATCCGATCGGCCCACGGCTATCGGTTCAGCCGACGGCGAGAATCTCACCGGTGAGCCAATCGGCCACTTCGACGCGGCCGCGATCGGACAGGTGCACCCCGTCGCGACGGATCTGGGTCTCACGAGTGGATCCGACCGGGCCGACGAAGCCCGGGTAGTCGGCGAATCGCACCCGCAAGCCAGTGGTCGCGGCGGCGACGATCTCGTTGAGGCGGTCGACGCGTGCCGGATCGTTCTGCGGCGTTATGTCGCGATTGAGATGCGCGCCGTTCAACCAGATCATCTGCGCCCCGGTTGCGGTCAGGACCTGCGTGGCGAGCCGATACTCGCGAGTTGCGTAGTTGTCGAAGTCGGCGTTGCCGACATGGGTCCAGTCGGGGCCGAGCGACGGCACGCGTCGATCGGTGACGTCCCAGGGCGTGATGTGCCCGATCACGACATCAGGGCGAAAGGTGGTCACCGTTGTGACCCACGAGATCACGTCGGGGTCGGCGAGCTTGTCGGGAAGCACCGGCTCGTTCCACGCCGAGCACAGGTCGCCCACCGGGCCCTCGTCGCCGCCGGGCACGCGCTTGTCGCCGAATCGCGCCACGATGCAACCGAGGTGGGCCTTGTTGTAGACGACGATCTTCCTGGGGTGCTTCTGCGCCCACGCGATCAGTGCTTCGCCGATCTGCACGCTTACGGAGTCGCCCACGACGAGTACCCGTAGCTCGCCGTGTGCGCCCAGCACTCCGCCTGGTTGCGTCGACCCGGCCGCGGCGATGAGCACCTGGCGCACATCGGCGGGCTTGTTCGCATTGACCGCGAGCAACCCGGCGAGGATCGCAATGACGACGACCGATCCACCGAACGCGGCGGGCCACGGTTGCACGCGCCGGCCGAGGAAAGGCACGCGGCGTTGCTGGATCGGCTTTTCGATGAGGTGGTAGCTGGCACCCGCGGCGGCAACGGTGAGCAGGAGGCCGAATGCGAACCCGCCGTTGGTCTTGATGCGGGCGGGCGTGATGACCACGAGGTAGATCGGCCAATGGAAGAGATACAGGCCGTAGCTCACCTTGCCGAGCCATCGCAGCGGTGTCCAGCCGAAGAACCAGTGCAACGGCCCTTTTGCGGGTTGCGACAACGCCAGCACCATGGCGCCGGCTACGAACGCCACCACGAGAAAACCGCCGTAGTCGAACATCCACCCGGTTCTTTCGGAGATCGTGAACACCGCGACGCCGAACGCAATGGCCGATACGTAACCGCCCGCGACGATCAGGTTGCGCCCGCGCGTGGTGCGCGGCGGACCGTAGCGGTGCACGATTCCGGCGAGAAGGATGCCGACGAACAGCGCCTGCGCTCGGGTGTCGGTGCCGTAGTAGACGCGACTCGGGTCACCGCCGGTGTACAGCACCGACATGATCACGGCGGATCCGAGCGCGAACAACGCGCTGAGCACCACGAGCATGCGCACCGCATGTGTGCGAAAGAACTTGAGGCAGAACAGGAAGAAGAACGGGGCGAACACGTAGAACTGTTCCTCGATCGCGAACGACCAGGCGTGGTAGAGCGGTGACGGGTTCTCGAACTGTTGGAAGTACGACACGCCCGAGAAGATCTCGAACCAGTTCGCGCTGTAGGCGAGCGTCGCCACGAGTGAACCGGTCCAGCGCGCGATGATCCCGGGATCGGCGAGGAACGCGAGATACATCGTGAGCGCGCCGATGCACAGCAGCAACGCCGGTAGCAGTCGCCGTGCACGCCGCCCGGCGTAGGCCATGAGGTCGATCCGCCCGGTCTTGTCCCACTCGTTCAGTGCGATAGACGTGATGAGGTAGCTCGACAGCACGAAGAACAGATCGATGGCGAGGATGCCGCCGGGGAGGAAGTCGGGCCGCGCGTGAAAGATGATCGGGCCGAGCACGACCCAGAACCCGCGCATGCCGTCGAGCCCCGGGATGTACGCGAAGCGCGGACGGGTCGGTGCAGGTGACGGTGCGGTGGTGTCGATCATGAGCATGCGCCCGGCGGGCACCGCAGCCTAACTTGCGACGCCTACCGCGTGGCCGCCGCGATCACGTCGTTCACGAGCCACGGCACCACCTCGTCGAGGCCGAGCTCCGAGAGATGTACGCCGTCGTCGCGCAGGCGCTTCTCTCGCACCGAGCCCACCGGGCCGAGCCAACCCGGGTAGTCCACGAGCACGGCACCCGACAGGCCGGTGACCGCTTCGCGCACGAGCACGTTCAGTCGATCGACGCGCACGGGGTCGTTCTGGGCCACGACAGGGCGATTGAGGTGCGGGCCGACGAGCCACAACACCTGCGCGCCTCCTGCGGCCAGCGTGCGCGTGGCGAGCCGATACTCGGTGCGGGCGATCTCGTCGAACGCAGGCTCGCCGACGTGTTGCCACGTGGTGCTACCTGCGAAACGGCGGTCGGTGATGTCCCAGGGGGTCACGAGCCCGATCACCACGTCGGGCGCGAACCGTTCGATGAGGGTGGGGTAGGCGAGCGTGCCGTCGAGGATGGCCGCTTCGTCCGCCGGCTCGGCCCAGGCGTTGCAGGCTGCGTCGACACGATTGATCCCGCCCTCGGCATTGCGGGTCTCACCGCCGCGGACGATGGGGCAGCCGAGGTGCGTATGCGAGTACACGATGAGCTCGTCGGGGTGGGCCGCGGCGTAGCGTTCGAGCGCCACGCCGATCTCGAGCATGAGGGAGTCGCCGATCACGAGTACCCGCGCCGGCCGTCGTGGCACGACCGTGGCCGATGGGTCGGAGGCATCGAGTTGGGCGGCTTCGGTCGACTTCGCAACCGGGATCGGCAACGGTCGCACGGTGTCATCGACGCGGCGCACGTTCGCGATCGTCAGAGCCGCGGCGGTCAGGGCCAACAGGACGGCGCCCGCGCTCGCGAGCGCCACGGGCCGCGCGGGTCGTTCGGTGATCGGCCACCGCCGACGCATGACCGGACGTTCGACGGCCACGTAGGCCGCGGCCGCGACGCCGATGCTGAGCGCGAACCCGAGCACGGTCCACCACGGGCTTGCGTCGAGGCGCGTCGGCGTGATGACGAGCAGGAAGATCGGCCAGTGGTACAGGTACACGCCGTAGGTGATCCGCCCGAGCGCCCGTGTCGGCGATGCTTCGAGCACTCGGTGCATCGGCCCACCCGCCGGCTGCGACGCGCCGAGCACCATGAGCGAGGCCGCGACACCGATCGCGAGGAACCCGCCGCGTTCGAAGATCCACGTCGTCGACTGGCTCTGCTCGAGCACGGCGTACAGCACGTAGGCCAGGCCCAGGTACCCACCGGCGATGCTGAGCTGTCGCCCCCTGGCGGTGCGGGCCGGCCCCCACCGGTTGACGCCGACGGCGAGCGCGATGCCGATGAGCAGACCCTGGGCGCGCGTGTCGGTGCCGTAGTACACCCGCGACGGGTCTCCGCCGTTGTAGAGGTGGGCCATCCATGCGGCTGATATGACCGCCGCGACCAGCGCGCCCGCGCCGAGCACCGCCTTGCCGCGCCGCGGAGCCTTGCGCAGCGTGAGGATGAGCACTATCGGCACGACGATGTAGAACTGCTCCTCGATCGCGAGCGACCACGTGTGGTACAGGGGCGAGGGCGACGAGAACTGCTCGAAATAGGAGACCTTGCGGAAGATCTCGTGCCAGTTCGCAACGTATGCGAGTGACGCGGTGATGCTGGCGGTCCACCGTGGCACCTGGGCTGCGTTCGCGGTGATTGCGACATACACCGCGAGCACGAGCGCGCACACGAAGAGCCCAGGCAGGAGACGACGGACGCGTCGGCCTGCGTAGGCGAGCACGTCGAGCTTGTCGGTGCGGTCCCATTCGTTGAGCGCGATCGACACGATGAGATAGCTCGAGAGCACGAAGAACACGTCGATCGTGAGGAAGCCACCCGGGAGAGCACTGCGCCGAGCGTGAAAGAGCAGCGGGCCGATCACCGAGAGGCCGCGCAACCCGTCGAGTGCCGGGACGTGCGCGAACCGCTGTTGCTTCACGCGAGGTTCAGCACCCGAAGCGCGGTCTCGCGAAGGAACTTCGGACACACCTAGTCCTTGAACGGAACGCTGCGCAACTCGGTGAAGATGCGCTCGAGGCTGAGTCCCGAAGGGAAGTAGCCCGCATACATCACCTTGTTCGCGCCCCGGGTGTTGGCGTAGTTGACGATCGCCTTCGGGAAGTGCTTCGGCGCGAACGCCGACGTCGAGTAGTGCAAGCCCGGCCATTTCAACATGAGCTTGACGAGGAGGTCTTCCCACGGCTCGCCGCCGTGGCGCGTGACGAGCACGAGCTCGGGGAAGTCGTAGCAGACCTCGTCGAGGTGCATGACGTGCTGTGCATCCATGCGCATGCGCGGGCCGGGCACCCCGGCGTTGATGAACATCGGGATGTTGAGCTCGACGCACTTCGCATAGAAGGGATACATCTGCTTGGCGTTGATGGCGACCTGCGGGTTGGTGCCGCTCGGGAAGCATCCGGCGGCGATCACGCCGAGCTCTCTTGTGGCGCGCTCGAGGGCGCGGATGTCGTTCATGCCCTTGTTCGGGTCGATGAGGTAGATGCCGTAGAGGCGGTCGGGGTTCGACCGCACGGCACGGCTGCCGAACTCGTCGCCGAACGCGACGTTGATGAGCCCCTTCTCGACACCCCATGTGTCCATCTCGTGGATCAGGTAGTCGACGTAGTCCACGGTGCCGTCGACCTGCGGCAGGTCCTTGAACATGTAGCCCGCGGGGTGCAACAGATCGCCCGAGGCCTTGTCCTTGACGTGGGTGAAGTCCTTCTGCCACGAGTCGCGGTTGGAGGGGGTGCCCAACATGGTGTCGAAGGCGCGTGGGTTCTCGGGCATCGGCATGGCTTGAGCATAGAAGAGCGAGGCGCGACAGAATCGGGTGCCGCGGGCCGCCGGCCCCAACGAGGAGACCGATCCATGACCATCACCCCCGACGCCCTCGTCACGCAGTTCTGCGCCGCGTGGGTGCGGATGGACGCCGACGAGCTCGCCGAGTACTTCACCGAGGACGGCGTCTACCACAACATCCCGATGGCCCCGGCCGAGGGCAAGGCCGCGGTGCGCGCGATGCTCACCGGGATGAAGTCGATGATCTCGTCGATCCGCTTCGAGGTGCACCGTCAGGTGGCCCAGGGCGACATCGTCATGAACGAGCGCACCGACCACCTCGAGATGGGCGGCAAGACGATCGCGCTGCCGGTGGTCGGCGTGTTCGAGGTC
>JANMVY010000719.1:0-4154 GCA_031393535.1 Actinomycetes bacterium
GTTGATGCCCCGCTCGAGCCGCTCGCCGAGCCACGGCAGGTTCACGGCGAGTTTTACGATGCGGGCCTGGCGTTGCATGTACAACGGGTTCGAACGGATGCGTACGAGGCTGTCGGTGAGCTTGGACACCGTGGGCGCATAGCTACGCCCGTTGTCGTTCAAGACGATCGTGACGTCAGCACCGGAGTGACCGAGGTTGTTGAGGCCCTCGAACGCCATGCCGCCGGTCATCGAGCCGTCGCCGATGATGGCGACGATGCGGCGGTCGGTGTCGGGCCCGAGGCGCATCGCGGTGGCGAGCCCGTGCGCATATGACAGCACCGTCGACGCGTGGCTGTTCTCGATCCAGTCGTGGGCCGACTCGGCGCGGCTCGGGTACCCCGACAACCCGCCGGTCTGCCGCAAGTCGTCGAAATCGTGGTAGCGGCCGGTGACCAACTTGTGCACGTATGCCTGGTGGCCGGTGTCCCACAGCAGGATGTCGCGAGGTGAGTCGAACGCCCGGTGCAGCGCCAACGTGAGCTCGACGACGCCGAGGTTGGAGCCGAGGTGGCCGCCAGTGCGCGAGACCGTGTCGACTATGAACTGGCGGATCTCGGTGGCCAACTCGGCGAGCTCGCCGCTCGACAGGGCTCGCAGGTCGCCAGGACCGGTGATCGTTTCGAGCAGCACCGCGTCAGGCTAACGCCGCCCAGGTGCACCCGGGCGTCACCGGACGTTCACGCGAGCGGCGACGCGGCAGTCGACGGGTCGCCGGAGTCTTGATCGACGACCTCGACCCGTCGTTGCTCAGCGGTGTCGGTGTCGACCGTGCGCGGTGCGTACCGCACGAGGCGGGCGAAGCGCAGGTGGTTCTCGAACCGGGTCAACCAATCCGCGACGACGTACCCGGCGGCGAGCGCGAACGCGCCCCCGGCCGCGTCGAGCCAATAGTGGTTCGCGGTGACGACGATGGCGAATAACGTGACCCACGGATACGCGAGCAACAGCGCCCTGGCCGCGCGGCTGGTGAGCACCGGCACAAGTGCGAGGCAGCACCACAACGACCACGCGAAATGCAGGCTCGGCATTGCGGCGTACTGGTTCGACACCGATTGCATGGTGCCCGAATCGAACGACCACAGCCCGCCGAAGCGGGCCAGCGAGTCGACGAAGCCGTGGGGTGAACAGCCGCCCATCGCCGAAGTGCAGTCGTCGAGCAGGCGCGGCGGCATCAACGGGAAGAGGCTGAAGCCGAGCAGGCCCACGCCCGTGGTGACCGCGAACACGTTGCGGTATCGCGCGTAGCGGGCCGGATGGTGCCGAAACATGTACACCAACGTGAAGATCGTGACGATGAAGTGGAAGGTGCCATAGAAGACGTTCCACGACCACATGAACCAATCCCACTCGAGGAACCACGATTGGATGCTCTGCTCGTGGAACAGGCCGACGGCCTGTTCGAGACGGATCACCTCGGTCGCGTTGTCGAGCGCTCGCTGGGGCGACACCGACGCAGAGCCGAACAGGTTCCGGATACCCGTGTAGATGCCGTAGAACCCGAGCACCAAGGCGACCTCGACCCACCAGCGCAAGCGCTCGTTCGAAGTCACTCGTATGGTCTCGGGTGGTGTGCGGGTCTGCGTCACCGGGGGGTCACCTCCGCCTGGCCCTCGTGGTTCTGGTCGAGAATACCGACTGCTCCACGACATCGCAGGACCCCACGACGTCTGGCGAACACCCAGCCCTGCGCACCGGGTCGTGACGTAACGTTCGCGCATGACCGGCCAACGTCCTGCCAATCCGCCCGATTCCCCAGATCTCGCCGATTCCCCCGATAGCGGTGTGACGCCTCGTGCGGTGCAGGGGCACGGCGGTGATCTCGCGCTCGACGCGCTGCACGCGTACGGCGTCGACACGCTGTTCACCTTGTCGGGCGGCCACATCTTCCCCCTCTACGACGCCGCGGTGAAACGCGGTGACGTGCGGCTCGTCGACGTGCGGCACGAACAGACGGCCGTCTTCGCCGCGGAGGGTTTCGCGAAGCTCACGCGCACGCCGGGCGCGGCCGCGCTCACCGCCGGCCCGGGAGTCACCAACGGGGTGAGCGCTGTGGCGAGCGCGTTGTGCAACGGCTCACCCCTCGTGGTGCTCGGCGGCCGTTCGTCCGACGCCGGGTGGGGGCGCGGTGCGCTCCAGGAGTTCGACCACGTGCCGGTGATGACACCGCTGACGAAATTCGCGACCACGGTGCACGACACCGCCTCGGTCGCGACCGTGACCGCGCATGCCGTGGTGGCCGCGCTCACCCCCCACCGCGGCCCCGTGTTCGTCGACTATCCGCTCGACGTCTTCTTCGCCCCCGGATCGACAACGTGGACCCCACCCGCGGTGCCCAATGCCGCGGCGCCCGACTCCGAGCAGGTCCGCTACCTCGCACACCGACTCGCCACCGCGACCCGACCGGCGATCATCGTCGGCACCGACGTGTACTGGGAAGGCGCCTGGGGTCCGCTCGCCGCGGCAATCGAGCACCTGCGCGTGCCGGTGTTCGCGAACGGCATGGGGCGCGGGTGCGTGCCAGCCGATCACGAACTGGCCTTCAGTCGCACGCGATCGTTGCTCAAGCGTGAAGCCGATGTCGTTGTCGTCTTCGGCACACCGCTCGACTTCCGACTCGGGTTCGGCGACTTCGGCGCGGCCGACGTCGTCCATGTCGTCGAGCACGTCGATCGGGTGTGCACGCACCGACCACTCGCCGCGGCCGTGGTCGGCGATCTCGCCGCGGTTCTCACAGGGTGCGCGAATCACCTCGGCCCTCGTGGCGATCACGAGCCGTGGATCACGCGACTCCGCGATGTCGAGAACGCGGCCGCCGCCGCCGAAGCCCCGCTCTTGGCCGCCGATGCGCCGTTCGTCAAACCGGCGCGCATCTACGGCGAGCTCCGCGCCCAGCTCGACCGTGACGCCATCGTGGTGTGCGACGGCGGCGACTTCGTGAGCTACGCGGGCAAGTACCTCGACAGCTACGTGCCGGGTCACTGGCTCGACGCGGGTCCGTTCGGCTGTCTCGGCACGTCGATGGGGTACGCGCTCGCGGCGGGCGTGGCCAAGCCCGACAAGCAGTGCGTGGTCATGCTCGGCGACGGCGCTGCAGGCTTCACCCTCGGTGATCTCGACACACTCGTGCGCCACCACATCGCCGCGGTGATCGTCATCGGCAACAACGGCATCTGGGCGCTCGAACGGGGGCCAATGCGCGCCCTCTACGGCTACGACGTCGTCGCGGAGCTCCGGCCGGGTACTCGGTACGACCAGGTGTGCACCGCGCTCGGCGGTGGGGGAGAGCTCGTCACCGAGCCGGGTGGTATTCGTCCCGCGCTCGAGCGAGCGTTCGCGTCGGGGGTGCCGTACGTGGTGAACGTGCTGACCGACCCCGACGACATGTACCCCCGCGCGTCATCGCTCGGATAGGGGTTGCGACGTCACCGTGCCTTGTCGAGGAAGCGGAGCGTTTCAACCACGACACGGGTGACCCGACCGGCCGCGATCAGACCACGCTCGTCGTGCGCGTTGACGGTGAAGGTGAGGCGTCGGCCTTCGACCTTTTCGAGCGTGGCGTGCGCGGTGACCGTGCAGCCCACCGCCGTGGGTTGGACGTGATCGAGTTGCACGCGCATGGCCACCGACGTCTCACCGTCGCGGAGCGCACCGGCGAGGGCCGAGACGGTGGCCTCTTCGCAGAGCGCGATGACCCGAGGTGTGGCGAGCACGGGCACGCTGCCCGATCGGAGCGCGATGGCCGTATCGGCATCGCTGACGGTCATCGACACGGAGGCGGTCGATCCAGGTTTGGCAGGCACGCCGGTACGATAAGCGCCCCGCCTCGTGGACCGTCAATCGGCCGGTTCCCGCGGCAGACGATCTGCGAAAGGTGGCACCGTGACCTCAGGTGATCGAGCGAGCCTGCTCGATGAGTCGGTGATCGAGTCGACCCTCGCCGCGGCACTGCGGCGGGGTGGCGCCTTCGCCGAGATCTTCGTCGAGGACCGCCGCGCGTCGTCCGCGTACCTCGACGACGGCAAGGTCGAGGAGCTCACCTCCGGCCATGATCGCGGGGCCGGAATCCGCGTGGTGGTGGGTGAGACCACCGGCTATGCGCACACCGCCGACCT
>JANMVY010000781.1:0-21687 GCA_031393535.1 Actinomycetes bacterium
AGGTCGGCGACGGTGGGTACCTTCTCGATGGAGATGCGCTGCTTCGTGACGCGTTCGATGTTCTGGAGAAGACGGTGCTCGCGCGGTTCGGCGAGTGTGATGGCGACACCTTCGCGACCCGCTCGCCCGACGCGACCGATGCGGTGCACATAGGAGTCGGGCGCGGAGGGCACGTCGTAGTTCACGACATGGGTGAGCTGGTCGATGTCGAGGCCGCGCGCGGCGACGTCGGTGGCCACGAGAAGCTCGGTCGTGCCCGCGCGGATGCGCCCCATGACGCGATCGCGTGTCTCCTGGTTCATCCCACCGTGCAGTGCCTCGGACCGGTACCCGCGACCGTTCAGGGTCTCGGTGAGTTGATCGACCTCGGTGCGCGTGCGACAGAACACGAGCGCGGCGCCGGGCGCTTCGACGTCGAGGATGCGGCCGAGGGCTGCCGCCTTGTGCGCGCGCGACACGATGTAGGCGCGCTGTTGCACGAGCGGCGACTCACCGCTTTCGAGGCGGGGGGCTTCGATGTGGATGCGAATCGGGTCTCGCAGGTGGCGACGCGCGACAGCGGTGATCCGCGAGGGCATCGTGGCGGAAAAGAGCACGGTCTGTCGCGTGGAGGGCGTGGCTTCGAGGATGAGCTCGATGTCTTCTGCGAAGCCCATGTCGAACATCTCGTCGGCCTCGTCGAGTACGACCGCCTCGACGTCTTCGAGGTGCAGCGTGTTGCGCCGAATGTGGTCGATGGCCCGGCCGGGCGTCGCCACGACCACGTCGACACCGCGGCTCAACGCCTGCAGCTGACGCCCTATCGGCTGGCCGCCGTAGATCGGCACCACGCGTGCGTCGAGCTCGCGTCCGTACTTGTGCATCGCTTCGGACACCTGCATGGCGAGCTCGCGTGTGGGCACGAGTACGAGCGCGGTGGGTGCGTCGCCGCGACCGCGGCGACTCAGCCGATGCAGGATCGGTAGCGCGAACGCCGCGGTCTTTCCGGTGCCGGTTGCCGCCTGACCGAGCAGGTCGCGCCCGGCCAACAGCGGTGGGATGGTCTCGCGCTGGATGGGTGTCGGTTCTTCGTATCCGAGGGCGCCGAGCGCGGTCAACAGCTCGGGTCGCAGCCCGAGGTCGGCGAATCCCACAGGGTCGTCGTTGGTGCGGTCGGTCATCGGTGCAGGTCCTCCGGTCGGCGCAGGTCGCGCCCCAACCCGCATCGCTCCGAGCGCGCCCACATGCGCTGCTCGCTTCCAACGGGCCTGTCCACGCTAGGCCTTCGGCTGGAGGAACCGACGGTGACGCCCGAGTCAGGGGAGGGGCAGAGGTCGACCGGCACCGGCGCAGGGCTACGCTCAAGGGGTGATCCTCGGTGTGTCGCACGTGCAGCTCGTGGTTCGCGACGTCGCGGTAAGCGCGACCTGGTATTGCCAGGTACTCGGGCTCGAGCAGTTCGTCGCCGGGTCGATCGAGTCTGGTCCGTACGCCGGTCTGCGTCACCCGACCGCCCGGTTCGTGATCGGTATGCAGACAGCCGCGCCCGACCAGGTTCCGGGGCTGTCGTCGACGGCAATCGATCACCTGTCGTTCGCGGTCGCCGACCGCGCCACCCTCGACCGGGTCCGCACCGAACTGCTCGGTCGAGGCGTCGAGATCGGGGCAGTGTTCGAAGAAGCGGTGAGCTACAACGTGCGCGTCCGCGATCCTGACGGGCTGATGCTCGAGTTGACTGCGCCCAAGCGGTGACTCAGTTCCATGCCGGCTCGTCGGGATACTCCGCGAGCATCGCGAGCGAGCCGGGCTGGCGTTTCAGCACGTCCTCCCAGAGCGCCTGAGGCATCGAGGTCGAGATGTCGCCGGTGGTGGAGTCGAGCACGATCCAGGCGTTGGCATCGAGCTCACGTTCGAGTTGGCCGGGCGCCCAACCGGCGTAGCCGGCGAAGATGCGGATGTTGGTGATCTCGCGAATCGGACCATCCGCTTCGAGGTTGACGATGCCAATGTCGCCGGCCACGCGATTCCACGCCTCCGGCTCTGCGTGTCCGCTGCGGAGTTGCGCGAGCGCGATTGCATTCTCGGGTGCGACGGGCCCACCGACGAAGACCACGTCTGGTTCGCAGACTGCGGCGGCCCATTGGGGGAGTGCCGAGACGATGGGGTAGTCGGTCGGCCGGTTGAGAACCACGCCCAGCGCCCCCGCCGCGTCGTGGTCGAGCATGAGAACGACGGTGCGGAAGAAGTTCGGGTCGCGCAGGTTCGGGCCGGCGAGCAACAGGCGGCCTCGGGTCGAACGCATGCGCTCAGTCTGCCTGTCCGGGACCACGCGTGGGCCCCGTCGTTCGTGACATATAGATCCATGTGACTCATTCACCGTGGATGCTCATCTGGTTGCATCGTCAATTGTGAATACGTCCTCGGAGTCGATCACCGCGCGCCGAAGCGGCGATGCCACGGTCTTTGCGCCGTATCGCCGGCCGTACCGTGGGCGACTCATCGCGGCCGGCGCGCTTTCGGTCCTCCAGGCCGGCCTGATCGTTCTCCAACCGTGGCCGCTGAAGTTGGCGATCGACCATGCGGTGGGCGACCAGCCATTGCCGAGTTGGGCAGGTGCCTTCTCGAGCCTGTCGCCGTCGGGGCTTGCTGCTGCGACTGCAGTCGCATCCGTGGCGCTGGTCTTGGTGTCGACGCTCATCGGCTACGGCGAGACGATGATCGTAGGTCGGGTCGCCGAGCGACTCGGTGCAGACCTCCGACGCGGCGTCATGGCGCGCCTGTTGGTCCTATCAGGCCATTTTCACGATCGCCACCGCAGCGGCGACCTCGTCAGCCGCGTCACGAGCGACGTCGGCCGGGTGCAGGACGCACTCGTCGCGAGCTACACCGTGCTCGTCCCCGAGGCGTTGACCCTGTGCGGAATGATCTTGGTGTTGCTGAGCGTGGATCGCACGCTCGGTCTCATCGGGTTGGGCGCCGTACCCATACTGGTGATCGTCGTGGTGAAGCGACGCAGGGTCGTACGGCGTACCCAGCGGTTGTCGCGCGACGAGGCCGGCCGGCTTGCGTCGACGACGACCGACATCGTTCGCAACGTCCGCGTTGTGCAGGCGTTCCAGCGTCAAGACGACTCGATGGATCGATTCTCGTTCCGCAATGGTGCCGCCACTGACGCGGCGATAGCGAGTCTGCGGGCCGATGCGCGCTTCTCTCCGATTGGGAACTTCGTGTTGGCCATCGGCAGCGCGTTGGTTCTTTGGGTTGGCGTCCTGCGGGTGAACGAAGGGCGCATGACCGTCGGAACGCTGTTGATCGTGCTCTCGTACGTGGGGAGCGTGTACGGCCCGGTGCGATCCCTTTCGAGCCTCGCGACCAGTCTGGCGAGGGGTGCGGCGAGCAAGGACCGTCTCCTCGAAGTTCTCGCAAGCACCGAGGAGCTCCCGGTCTCCGAGCGGGCTGTACCCGCGACAACGCCCAGCTACGGCATCTGGTTCGCTGACGTCGGTTTCGCGTACGAGGCGGGTGTACCCGTGATCGACCGCGCCACCTTCGGCGTCCAACCCGGCGAGCACTACTGCATCGTCGGGCCCACGGGGGCGGGCAAGAGCACCTTGCTGCAACTGCTGCTGCGGCTGTACGACCCGTGTGCGGGACACATTTTCCTCGACGGCGTAGACCTCAAGGACATCGACCCCGCTTCACTGCGCGCTCGCTTCGGATTCGTCTCGCAACAGCCCTGGATGCTCGACGGCACGATCGAGGACAACATCCGATTCGGGCGTCCGCAAGCCAGCCGCACAGAAGTCGAGATCATCGGCCGGCTGGCACTGATCGATGAATTCGTGAATCGTCTGCCGCTCGGGTACGACACACCCGTCGGTGAAGGCGGAGCGCGATTGTCGGGAGGACAACTGCGGCGAATCGCGTTCGCCCGCGCCGTGGTGCGGCTCCCCGACGTGCTGCTGCTCGACGAGCCGACCAGCGGCCTGGATGCACACAGCGAGTACCAGATCATCGAGGCCATCGAGCGGGTGCGGACCGGGCGCACGGTCATCACGGTCACGCACCACTTGCATCTGGCCGAGCGCGCCGATCGCGTCGCAGTGCTCGAGCACGGCCACATCGTCGAGGTGGGAACGCCCTTCGATCTGCGCCACCGCAACGGGGCCTACGCGCGCCTTCACCAGTCTGCGGAGAGATCGGGCCGGGCGGCGGACGCGTTGCCGTCCGCTCCGACCCCACTCCGCGTCGTGTCATCAGACAAACGGGAGGTGAATACATGAGCAAAGTCAAGGGTTGTTACGTCGTTTCCCCGAGCCGCAAGGGTTCGGGGTCCGGTGGTTCGAACAAGAGCAACAAGAGCAACACGAGCCACGGCAGCCACAAGAGCCGCAAGTAACGAACGACCGGGGCGGTTTCGGACCTTGGGTCCGGAACCGCCCCGACTTCGAAAGGATCAACCGTGCGCGTTGGCGAAGGCATTACAACCGAGGAGACGCGCTTCGTCGCCGGCGACGTGATGGTCGACGGGGTTCGGGCCTGGGCGCTGCTCGGCACCGGCCCGCATTGTGCGACCTGGCTCGGCTGGTCGGAGCGGCTGTGGCTCCCGGTCGCCCTCAAACTCCCGCTGGCTGCGTTGCCTGAGCCAGAGCGGGCGCGAGCCGCCCTTGGACGCGAAGTTCGCCGTCTGGCACAGGTCGATCATCCGATGTTCCAGCGCATGCTCGCAAGCGACCTCGACGCGCCGGTCCCGTATCTCGTCACGGAGTACATCGAGGGTCTCTCCCTCGGAGCCATCCTCGACGACGAAGGCCCGTTCGACCCGGACGACGTCGTGCGGATCGGGATTCAGGTCGCGACGTGCCTGGGCTATCTGCACGCACACGGCCTCGCCCACCTCGATCTCAAGCCTGCGAACCTGATGCTGCGCGACGGCCGTGTCATCATCATCGATCTCGGCTATGCGTTGCCGCTCGGAGAAGACCCACCTCCTGGTGGGCCGCGGGGGACCGATGGCTATATGCCGCCCGAGCAAGTCAGCTGCCAGCAGGTGACTGGCGCCAGTGACGTCTTCTCGCTGGGCGTCATGCTCGACGTTCTGCTCACCGGCGAGCTGCCATGCGCCGACGAGGCAGCAGCCGGGCACGTCCATGCCCGGCGGGCAACCTCGGCTGCGGAGATCGATGTGGTCCTGGCCGCGTTGACCCAACCGGATCTGTCGAGACGCGTCGCGAGCGCGCCGCGCGCGCTCGAGTTGCTGAGCGCGTTGGTCGACCCCGCTGACCGCCCGTGGCCGGCGTTCGCATTCCGAAACGACCAGGACTCGAGCGGTCACCCGGGAATGCTTCGCGATCCCGTCAGCGCACTGCCGGTCCCGTGGGCGGCAATCTGGAGCGGCGAGTCGGCGACGAGCCCGGAGCCGTTCGCACGACCACGTGAGCTGTTGGTGGCCGGTGCGGGGCTCACGACGCTCGATATGGACGCAATCGCCGATCAGGTGGCCGAGCATTGGAGCGACGCACCGCAGAACGTGCTCACGGTCGAATGCCGGCCCGGAGCCGGGACCCCCCGCTTCACCGAGCTGCATCCGGAGCGCCAGCGCACTGCGATCCTCGAAGGGCGGTGCTCGGTCTGCGGCGAGACACAGCCGGGGCCGTTCTGGTTCCTAGGCGCGGTTTCGGACGAGAACCTCACTCCCGCATTTCGCGAGCCGCCGCTGTGCGTCGGCTGCGCGCACGTCGCCTTGGCACGATGTCCCGGCCTCGCCGGCGAGGTACGAAGGGAGGCACTCGTCGCGTTTCGCGTCACCGCATATGTGCCGATACCCGACGCCGAGACCGTGGACGAGCGAACCGACGCGATGCGCTATCTGCTCGCGCGCCCGATCGATGGATGTTGGACGATCCACCAGTTGTCCGAGTTGCGCGGTTCCACGGTGCGGCCTTCATGACACCGATTGGGGTCGGGTGCCGCGGCGGGTGCGCAGCGCGACCGCGGTGACCACCGCAAGCGACCACCACGTCACCACCATGAGGACGAACTCGCGGTGGTCGAAGGGCTGGCTGAAGGCCTCGTGCCAATCCCATGGTGCGCGGTCGCCATTCCAGTGGTCGTACACCACTACGACGAACACGCTCGCCGTCAGGTTGTAGAGCGTGCCGAAGCGGAAGCTGACCAGGTAGCTGGCCGCAAGCGGCCACGCGAGGTACTGCATGCCGAACGCGGGGCTCAGGAGCAGGAAGAGGACAAGCGCGAGCCCGATCGCGGTCTCGTGTCGATCGGGGTGCCGCCACACCAGGAGTGCAGGAAGCCCTGCGCTCAAAATCAACGAGATCCAGCGTCCGGGCCCGACCAGGAACTCGGTGGGGCCGTGCACCCACTCGCTGAACTGCACGAGCCCCCACTGGCGGAGCCAGATCCCCTGATAGCTCAGCACGTTGTCCCTGAACTCCGGCCAGCGTGTCGCGACGATCGGTCCCCACAGGATCACCATCGGCACGGCAAACCCGCGGGCGAACACGACGAGCCGGTGACCCCCTTGTCGTAGGAGCACGAGGAGGAAAACCGGTCCGACGACGACGGGCACAAGTTTCACGCTGAGCGCGAGCGCGAGGCTCACCCCCGAGGCGAAGGGCCGTCGGCGGTCGACCAGCAGGTAGAGCGACAGAAGCGTGAGCATCACGAATACCGGATCGGTGTTCCCGTGGAAGCCGGAGATCACGAACAGGACCGGGCTCCACGTCACGAGCACGGCCGAGGCCGCCGCGATATGCGCCGATCGGCGAGCGCGCACCAGGTCGAAGACGAGCACCCCGGTGAACAGATCGGCGATCGACGCGGGCGCGCGGATGAGGAACGTGAAGCTCGCGACGTGATGGCCGGCGAGCCCGTTGAGGGCCCAGAGCATCCAGCCGGCCAGGGGTGGGTGGTTGTATTGCGCGAAAAAGCTGTGGCCGTAGACGCCGACAGGTCCGAACGAGCGCACCCCCTGCGCGAACTCGGTCCAATAGTGGACGTCGTCCGTGCCGAAGGTGTTCGCGGCGATCACGAGCTTGAGAAGCGTCGCAGTGCCCGCGAGTGCGACAACGACGAGCCGGAGCCGGCGCACCTCGTCGTCGACGGTTGGCGGCGTCACGGAGGCGTTCGTGGACGCGCTGGCCAAGGTCAACCGATGTCCGCCGACACGGGTGCCACACGCGGGGGAGCGGCGCCGGACTCGGCTGACGGGCGCGGATCGGGGGTGAGCCGGAACAGCAACTGGTAGGCGAAGAGGTTCGGCCACAGCCGCACGAGCACGCGATCGACGATGCCGAGCGCCACGGACCAGCGTGGGCGTCGAGGTGCCAGCATCTCGAGCGGCACACCCACGAACGCGGCGCGGTCCACGCGCCAGCCCGACTCCTCGGCGACGCGCCGCAGACTGCGCCGGGTGAAGAAGCGAAGGTGGCCGCGGTCGAGGATGCCCCGGCGGTCGTAGTCGAAGCGCCCGGCCATGACCCGTAGACGCGGATACCAGTGGGCGAAGTTGGGCACGGACACAAGCAGTACGCCGCTCGGTCGCATGAGCTCGCGGATTTCGCAGAGGAGCGCGGTGGGCTCGGGAACGTGCTCGATCACGTCGGCGGCGAGCACCACGTCGAAGTCGCACCCGGCGGCGATGGGGATGCCCTGGGCGAGGTCGGCGATCACGAGTTGGTTGACGCGCTCCGCCGCTCCTTTCACCTCGGCGATGTCGACGCCGACGACCGAATGGCCCTGCGCGCGGACCTTCTCGGCGAGACGCCCGCCCGAACAGCCGAGGTCGAGCACCTTGCACGGTGCCATTGCGCCCGTCCACGACAGCAGCACACCGTGCGAGGTGTTGCGGCCGTCCTTGAGTGGATACTCGGGTTCGTCGACGCCGAGGGACGCCTGACCGAGCGGCAGCTTTGCGCGCCGGTAGCGCACAACGTGCCTCGCAACATCGCCCGCATATTTCATCCCGTTCACGTAGCAGATCTCGTCGCCGTAGTACGTCGGGATCGGTACCTCGGCGATCCGCCGTCCGTGTTCGAGCAACTGAAGGATGATCTGGGTATCGAAGTCGAAGCCGTCGGAATTCTGCTCGAGACCGAGATCGGACAGTGCCGTCACCGAGTACGCGCGGTAGCCGGAGTGGAACTCGCTCAGATGGGTACGGAGGACGGCGTTCTGGAACGTGGTGAGCACCCGGTTGCCGACGTACTTGTAGAGGGGCATCCCGCCCTTGAGTGCATCGCCGCGCACCATCATGCGTGAGCCGAAAACGGCGTCGGCCTCCCCGCGGACCAGCGGCTCGACGAGCGCGGCGATGCACTCCGGCGCGTACTGGCCGTCCGCGTGGAGCAGCACGACGATGTCCAGGCCGTGCTCGAGCGCAATGCGGTAGCCCGCCTTCTGGTTCCCGCCGTACCCGAGGTTGACCGGGTGGCGGATAACCGTTATCGGCAGGTCCGACGTCTCCTTGTACCCGAGCCCGACGAGATACGTGTCGTCGTCGCTGTGGTCGTCGCAGACGAAGATTTCCGTGATCCTCGGCCTGAACTCATGGGGAATGCGGTCGAGCACCGCCGCCAGTGTCGACTCGGCATTGTATGCGACAACGAGGACACCGATCCTCGGGTGGAGCACGGGCGGCATGGCGGGACACCATATCCGAGTGGTCACCGGGTCAGAACGATGCAAACATTACATAACCAATATTTCCGGCGTTCTGTCGAATGACGAGACTCCAGCAAAATTTGGGCCGCAACGCTCGTGCGCACGGTCGCGCGCCGACATGTTCCATGCCACCGAGGTCTTCGCGGCGCCGCGCGCGACCCAAAGGAGGCCGTCGATCGTCGGGCCGTCAGGCTCGCCGTTTTGCGGGCATGCGCAGTAGCTTTGGCTGCCTATGTCCCGCAGGATCGACATCGAGCTCACCAGCACGCGCCCCGACGGAAGTTGGACCTGGCGTGCCGCCGGAGCCAAACAACCCAAAGGCGACGTCGAAGGCGCAATGCTGCCTGCGGGCACGAAGGTCGGCGACACCCTTCGAGTGGACACCGAGAGCTATCTCGAGGGCGTCATCATCGTGGCGGTGCTCGCCTCTGCGCGTTCGCGCCAAGAACCGCAGCGCATCGAAGTCGTCGGCACGAAGCGCAACGAAGAGCTCGTGACGAGCACGCTCGTCGAAAAGCGCGGGCGTCGAGACAGCGACCGCGATGGCCGCGGTCCGCGCGGAGACCGCCCCGACGGCGACCGGCGGCCCCGCGGTGAACGCCCCACACGTCCCGGTGCCACCGACCGTCCGCGCGGCGACCGCCCCACAGGTGGCGCACCGCGCGGCGACCGCCCGGCGGGTGGCGACCGTCCACCGCGAACCGAGCATCGCGGCCCGCGTCCCGAGGGTGCCGCGCGTCCGCCGCGGCGCGATCGTCCGACACCCCCCCCGGCACCGACAGTGGTTCGCCTTCGTCCGGGGCGCGCTCATCGCAACGCGGTCCTGGCGGAGCTGCCCGACGCGCAGCGGCCCATTGCCGATCAGTTGCTGCGGGGCGGCGTCCCCGGGGTTCGCCAGGCGATCGACAAGCAGAACGAAGCCGCGCGCGCCGTCGGTGAGCCCGAGCTGAAGGCCGACAGCCTGCTCGCGTTCGCCGAGCAACTCCTCCCGCGGCTGCGGGCCGCCGAGTGGCACGACAAGGCCGATGCCGCGCTCGCCGGCATCGACGAGATCGACCTTCGCGATCTGCGCACCGTCGTGGTCGCGGCCGACACCGCGGCTCGCGATGAGCAGACCCGTGCCGTTGCGCAACAGCTCCGCGACGGGTTGGCAGCCCGTGTCGACGGCGAGCACGGCAAATGGCTGAGCGAGCTCGACGGCCTGGTCACCGAGGGCCGTACCGTCCGGGCGCTGCGACTCAGCTCGCATCCGCCAAAGGCCGGAGCGCCGTTGCCTTCCGAGCTGGCCGAACGGCTGGCCGCGCTCGCGAGCGCAGGGCTCGCGCCGGAGATCACCCAGGATCGTTGGGCCACCCTCGTCGACGCCGCGGCTTTCTCACCGGTGCGCCTCGCGGTGAAACCGAGCGGCGTCCCCCCGGTGATCGCCGACGAACTAAAGGCGACGATCGCGCGCGTCGGCGCCCGGGTACCGCAGATCGCCGAGCTGTTCGGAATAACCCCCGAGGCCGCACCGGCGCGGCGCGGACCTGCTGCTCGCGCCCGTCGACCGGGCCAGATCACCGGCGGGCCCGCTCGCCCAATTCCCCCCGCTCCCCCGCGCCAGCCCGTCCCCGATGCGTCCGCGGTTCCGGTGGTTCCCGCCCCCGTCGCCGACGATGTGCCTGCCGACATCGCGCATGTTGTCGAGGGAACCGGCGTCCCGGCGGTCGTCGAGCACACCGAGAGCAGCGATACGGCGCACGGTGGCATGGCCGCCGGCGAGCCGGCGCACGATCGCATGGCCGCCGAGGAACGCCACGAGTCGGTCGGCGAGGAACTTCGCGAGTCGGTCGGCGAGGCATAGCCGCTCCGACCATGTCGGGGCACTTGTCGACGATGCGTGGCCGCGCCGGCCCCCACTCGCGGTGTCAGGACAATGGGCTGGCGTCGACGCGGCGGTGCACGGTGATGGCACGGGCCACGAGGCCGTGGGCCTCGAAGAAGTTCTTCGCGGCTCGGTTGCCGGGCAGGACGGTTGCGTCGACACCGACGCAACCGAGATCGCGGGACCATGTCACCACCTCGGCGATCAGCGCGGCGCCGATACCGACCTCGCGTGCGTCGGCATCGACGAAAAAGTCATCGATCATTGCGACCGCGCCGACGCCCGACGCGTGCACGACTCGCGCGGTTGCGACGCCGAGCACCACGCCATCGATGGTCCCTGCGAGCACGAGCGCGCGGGCATCGGCCAACGCGGCGAGAAGGCGTTCCGGCGACGCGGCAGCTGCGTGCGCGACCCACAGTGCGCCGCCGCGTTGCTGTGCGAGCTCGTCATGCTCCGCGGTGACGAGCGCCGCGAGCACGTCGACGTCGGCCGGCGTCGCCCGGCGCGCGGCCTCCATGTCAGCGTTGGAGTTGCGCGATGCGGCTGAGGATCGTCCGGCGACCGCGGTGGGCCAGCTCGTGCCGCTTGATCGCTTCGAGCTCGGACGGGCGCAGCGCGTCGAGGCGTGGTACCACCTGAGATGCGGACAAGGTGTCGTATGCGGGAATGGCGAGTGACTTCGACGCGCGTGCGGTGCGCGGCGGCGGCTCGGCGACGACCACGTGAGTGGCATTGGGTCGCGGCGAGCTAGCGGTCGGTGAGCCGGGGGGCGCGCCAAAGGGGTCGCCCTCGTCGGGTGGCGCCTGGAGCTTGGCGAGGAGCTTCTCGGCCTCGGATTCGGCCTTCTGCATGGCGAACCGCGCCCCAAGTCGTGCGAGCACCACGTGGTTTCTGCCTCGCTCCGCGAGTTTCGGGAGCAGCTCTTTGGCCTCGAGCGCCAGACCCACCGGGGCATAGACGAACACGTCGAGAGCCGCCTCGGCCACCTTGCGGGCATCGGGTGCGTCGGGGGTGCTCATCAGCTCACACGCAGTCTCGGCAGATGTTGGCGGCGGTCACCCGTTGACGGATGTGCTTTACCAGGAAACACGACTCGCAGACGAACTCGTCGGATCGCCGTGGCTGCACTCGGTCGCCCGACTCACCTCCGGTGTCGACCTCGGGAGTGTCCTCGTCATCCTGTTCGTCTTGATCATCGCCCGCCGCGATGCGATCCTTCAGAATTGTGTCCAGATCGGCTTCGACATCGTCAGGATCGATGAGCTCGTCGTCCTCATCGTCATCCTCGGTCGCGCGCCGCTTCTTGACCAGCGGGGTCTCGTCTTCTTCCTCTTCGTCCCCGACGACGACATCGTCCTCGATCGGATCGGCAAGGTCCTCGTCATCGAGAGTGTCGGGATCGAGCTCGTCGGCGAGCTCGTCGTCGAGCTCAGGTTCGGCCTCGGCGAACTCGTCGAACGCGTCCTCGAAATCGTCCTCGAACTCCTTGTCAGCCATGCTGCCCCTGCTGGTGTGGTGTGTGCTCGCAACCGCGGGCCGGATCATAGACAGCACCTGCGCAAAACCGATGGGATCAATCCTGATTTCGCCAAACGCCGATCTCGCATGCCCGCGCCGAGTCGCGGTCAGCTCTGTGGCACGTAGATCCGTTGACCGAGCAGAAGTGGATCGCTTTCCGCGAGTGCGTTCGCGGAGGCGAGCCGACGTGGGACGAGCCCGAAGCGTGCCGCGATCGACGCGATCGTGTCACCGGGCTGGACGACCCACATCGTGCTCACGAGCCCACCGCTCGGCCCCGTGACCTGCGCCACGGTGGTCGGTGGCGTCGTCGTCGGAGGCAATCTGTCCGATGGTGTGGTGGTTGTGGGCACCGCCGCGCGTGGGGCGGCGGGCGGCCCGATGACCACTGGGGCGATCGCCGCCGGCGCGGCTACCGGCGCGGCTACCGGCGCGGTCACCGAGGTTGGTGGCGTCGCAGGTGGCGGCGTACGGGGAATGGCGAGGATCTGTCCGACGCGGATGAGGTCGGGGTTCGCCAGCTGGTTGCGCGCCGCGATAGCGGTCGGCGTCGACTCGTAGATCACTGCGATTCTCGAGAGCGTGTCTCCCAGTCGAACCTGATGCGAGGCCTCGCCCGTCGGCGAAGGAAGGATCAGCACCTGACCCACGCGGATGACATTGGGGTCGTCGATCCCGTTGGCTGCGACAATCGCCTGCACCGACACCCGATGTTCGGCGGCGATCCTCGAGAGCGTGTCGCCTGCCTTGACGACCACCTCGTTCGTCGCGAGCTGCCCGCTGACGGCGTACGCCACGAGCACACACGTGGCCGCGCCGACGCGCCACGGCCTGCGCCAGGAATCGCTGGCTGATGCTGCGCCGGATCCGGTCGCGTCTGTGCTCGACGCACCGACTTCGCCCGTGGAACCGTCGTCTTCGGACGAGACTTCTGAGGTGGCAACCGGGTTGGGGGCGGCGCTGATCACAAGGGGTCCTTCGGGAACACCTCCGCCCGCCGAACTTCGCCGAACCTAGTTCGCCATTCGCACGGCCTCAAGGCTTTCGCGCGAAATTCCCACGGCTGCCAGATTGCATCGCCGTGCCAACGGCTGTGGGCTCAGGTCGATGCGGTGTCGACTCAGGGTTGAGCCGACCGGCGATCATCGGCGCGACGCTCGGCGCCGAGGCGTTCGAGGGCGGGTTCATTGGTGTGATCGACGAAGCGCATCATCTCGGCGACTGCGCGGTGGCCGGCCTTGTCGGCGATCAGTCGATGCATCCGTTGGCCGATGTCGCGGTAGGCCGGGTGACCTTGTTGGCTCGTGCGCAACTCGAGCAGGTGCATCGCCTCGCGCGCGTTCATCTGCATCATGAAGCGCACCTTGTAGGCGAACGAGATCGCGTACGCGGCCTGCTCAGGGAAATCGTCGATGAGGAGGTCGTGCAGCGACGCGCTGCGACGCACCGCGTCGTCGAACGCGACCTGCTCGCCTGCCGCATCGACGGCATCAGGGCGGGTGTAGCCATGTACCGGGCTCAACCGCTGCCACTCGATCGTGAGGAGCCGGTGCCGTTGCAAGTCGCGAAACGCGCCGTAGTCGGCGAGCACGTCGAAGCGATAGGTCGGCCGTTCGAGCGCACGACCTGGCTTGTGACGGCGGTTCCGGCGTTGTCCCGCGTACGCGCGCATCACCGCGATACGGTCGTCGATGCTCATCGCTCGTACACGCGCCTCGATGGTCGTCTCGGGCTGGTTCGTGTACGCATACAGCATCGAGGCAACGAGCTTGACTTCGGCGTCGGGGTCCCAATCGACGAGCTCGACGGTGGGCGCGTCGACCGGCTGACTGTTCTCGGGGAACAGCCGAGCCGCTACTTCGTCCATCGACGAGCGGGTGTCATCGAGGTAGGAGCTGGCCTCTCCACCGCGATCGGGCAGATCGACGCGCTTGAGAAACGACGGGATCACCTTGCGCAGCTCGGTGAGCATCATGTCCGCGTACGCCCGCGCCTCGGGTAACGGATGCGAACGCATGCGCACGAGCAACATCTCGTAACCCTGCCCGGTGCCGTAGATGCCGACGTTCGACAGCGACGCCGCGGGAAGCAGGCCGCGCACGGCATCGAACGCCTTGGCCTTGATGGCTTGGCGATAGACGAAATCCTTGTCGCCGGAAAGTTTGGGGATCGTGTCGCGGAAGTACTTCTCCATGCGAGGCACGAGCTCTGCATACGCGTCGAAGATGCGATCCATCTCGCCGATGTACCGAGTGCCATACGACGACCGCAGCACGTCGGGGTCCCGGTAGTAGCGGTACCGACCGCCGAGCCGCGTGTCATAGCTGATGTAGCGAGTGGACTGCTCGAGATACGACATCAGTCGACCCCATTCGAGCACCTTGGTGAGCAGATTCGAGGCTTGTTCGCACGCCAGGTGTACGCCACCGAGTTGCGCAACGCTGTCGTCGCCGTACTCCAAGAACACCCGGTCGTACAGCTGCTCGGCGCGGCGCAGGCCGACCGTCGCGTCGATTGTTTCGTCGCCGCTGATGTCGAGGTCGCCGACGAACTCTTCGAGGAACAGTTGGCGGAGGCTCTTCGGCGACCGGGAGTACCGGGCGAAGAGTGCGCCCTTCACGACCTCAGGGAGGTTGACCAGCGCGAACACGGGCTGATCGAGATTGGTGAAGTACCGGCGCAGCACATCGGCTTCGGCGGCCGAGAACTCTTCGGCGACGTAGGTCGTCACAGCGCAAGAGCCTACGCTGCGCGGCCGCGTAGACGGGGGACCGGGTCGAAAACCCTGCTCACACCCGAGTCGAGGTGGCCGCAGTCGATCAGGACGACGGGCCGGTCGCCGCGACCGCGGCGCGATAGGAGTCGTCGAGCCAGAGATCGAGGAGCGTGAGAGCCATGGCCTTCGCGCCGTCGATGACGGCGGAATCGCCGATGGCGGCGCGTGCGTGCACCGCGAAGGCGGCGGTGTGGATTGCGACGCCCGATGGTGCCGCCTGCACCATCGGGTGGATCGCGGGCACACGGTGGCTGACGTTGCCCATGTCGGTGCTGCCGGCGACGACGAGGTCGCCTGAGGGCACGACCGGGTCGCGACCGATGCGGCGTGCGTGGGCGACGTAGCGCTCGAGCAGCGGCTCGTTGTCGATCATGTTTTCGTACGGCGGGTACACCCAACTGTGCTGCATCTCGCACCCGGTGGCCACCGCTCCGGCGATGAGACACGACAACACGCGGTCCTTCAGCGCCTCGAGGCGTGCGGTGTTCGCCGCGCGGACGTACCAGTGGGCCTCGGTGTGCTCGGGGACGATGTTCGGCTTGTCCCCCGCTCGAGTGAAGATGCCATGCACCCGCTCATCGGGGCGGATGTGTTGTCGCAGTGCGGCCACATTGTTGTAGCCGAGCACCATGGCGTCGAGCGCGTTCGCTCCGAGCCACGGCGCAGCCGCTGCGTGCGCCGCAGCTCCCCGATAATCGACCTTCACCTGGTGGATCGCCAGAGTTTGCATGCTTCGCAGCTCGGCACCCGCCGGATGGATCATCATCGACGCGTCGATGCCGTCGAACGCACCGCGCTCGATCATGAACACCTTGCCGCCGCCGCCCTCCTCGGCAGGCGTGCCGAGGATCGCGAGCCGGCCACCCACCTCGGTTGCGAGCGGCGCCAGCGCGAGGGCTGCGCCCAGACCGGCGGCCGCGATGATGTTGTGACCGCACGCGTGGCCGATGCCGGGAAGGGCGTCGTATTCGCACACCACCGCGATTTGTGGGCCCGCGGTGCCGACCCGGGCGTCGAACGCGGTCGGTAGGTCGTACGCGGCCCGGGTGACCTCGATGCCACTGCGCTCGAGCGTGTCGGCGAGCAGACGGTGTGCGAAATGTTCCTCGAAACAGAGCTCGGGCTTGGCGTGGATCTGGTGCGAGACGTCGAGCAGTAGATCGGCCCGCCGATCGATGTCGTCGACGACTCGCTGACGGATCGCTTCGATATCCATGCGCGAAAGGCTACTGCGGCTGGTCTTCTCGGTCGCCTGCGGTTCGGCGACCGGCTGAACCCTCGGGGCGACCGAGGCCCGAATGGCGGATGCAGACCGGTCAGACCACAACCACGAGTGCGTCGGGAACGACTTCGACGTGCACGTGGTGGGCACGTCCGACTCGCTCGCCGTCGAGCCAGATAGGCGTGAGTCGATCGAGTTCGAAGTCGACGACGCGGAGCCGCGACACACGGATGGCGGGATGCGGCACGTGGGTGCCGAGCGGGAGCCGCGTGCGAGCCTTGCCGCGGTCGCTGAGTGACAGATCGGCATCGAGCATGTCGAGTAGGCCGTCACCTGGATGCGCGCGCGGCGCGATGTTCCACGAACCGATGTAGGCAGCGTTCATCACCGCAACCACGCGACCCCGCCACCACGCGTGCCGCGCCACGAGATGCGCCACGAACCAGTGCTCGGTGAGGTCGTCGAGAACCACGTGGGCCACGTCGACGACGACACGAGCGGCATCATCGGTGGCGAGTCGTGCTCGATTACCGCGACCGCCCAGCGTTGTACACAGGTCGCCGCCCAGCAGACCGAGAGGCGGCGGGTCGACGTGGGCGCGCATCGCTTCCTCGACAGCAGCGCGAACCTCGCCGTCGGTCGCGACCAACAGCCCGCCAGTGGGTAATGGGCCCTGGTCGCCCCACGCCTGCCCGCGACGGATGTTCATGCGCCGGCCTCGACGGCGCGGTCGATGAGCACGACGGGTTCGAGAACGCTTGTCGCGAGTACGACCCCCCGGTGGATCGCCTCGGCCGCGCGACGGGCGCACTCCGAGGTGGCCGGGTTGGTGCTGGCCTCGGCCAGTTGCCGCAACAGATCGATGAGCTGGCGGACATTGCGCACGAAGTCACCGCCCGAGACCTCCTCGTCATCGAGGACCGCCTCGAGAGTATCGCCGGCAGCCCATGCGTACGCGAGTGCGAAGAAGGTCGGGTCAACGTGACGCGTTGGAGGGATTCGGCGCGGGGCCTCCATCTCGTTCAACTCGTCCACGAGCGCGGCAATGCAGTCGAACCGAGCGTGCACGGCATGTGACGGGAACCACGGGGAGCTCGGCGGCTTCGGGCTGCGGTGCTCGTAGGTGAAGCATGATGCGAGGCCGGCGAGCGATGCCGGGTCGAGGTCGTCGAACAGCCCTCGTGTGAGAGCTTCCGCGATGACCAGGTCGCACTCATGGAAGATGCGAACGAGCTGATCGCCACGCGTGGTGAGCGACCAGCCTTCGACATAGCCCCACTGCCGCAGCAATGAGAGAACGTCGGCGAAGCGCTTGGCCAGTGACCCCGACTGCGCGCGCTCGCGGGTGTCGAGGTCGGCGATCTCGCGCTCGGCGCGTTCGATCTGGTCGACGATCTGAAACTCCTTCGCGTGGGGAAGACGCCGACCGCGTGCTGGCGGCTTCGGTTCGCGCCGGCTGTTGCCCGCCACCTTGCCCCCGCGAATGCGGCGGAGACGGTCAGCGACTTCACGTTGAAAGGTGGGGTTGTTCGGCGCGAACGGCATTGGCAATGCGATCGTCGCGATCACAGGGGGTGTCCTGTCGAGGTCGCCGGTACCGATCGTGAGGAGGTTCGCGTCCTGGTCGACCAAGCGCACGCGGATACTGCCCGCACGTCGATAGGCCACCGACAGCACAGCGGCCCGCTCGCCGGGCAAGGCAACGACGTCGCCCGGCTTCAGTCGGCTCAGCCCCGCATCGACGGCGTCATCGTGAACGGTGCCGTGTTGATCTGTGTCGTCGCGCACGATGCGGTGAGCGTCGCGGAGGTCTACGACCTTCTCGCGAGTCGTGCCGCGCGCGATCAGCGAATCGACGAGCTCGGCGACCTCACGACGACGTCGCCCGAGGCGTACCTCCATACGGACGATTGCGCCGTCGGTTTGGAACTGCGCGAACGAGAGGTTCAACATGCGCTGTGCTTCGTCCTCGCCATAGCGACGGATGAGGTTTGCGGTCATGTTGTAGGTCGGACGGAACGCGGACCGCAGCACGAACGAACGGCTCGACGCGAGGTCTGCCACCTGTTGGAACGTCACGAACGGCGACCACAGGACGACGGCGTGGCCGAGTGTGTCGATACCGCGACGGCCGGCGCGACCAGTGAGTTGGGTGTACTGCCCGGAGGTCAAGAACTCATGCGTGTCGCCGGTGAACTTCGTGAGCTTTTCGATCACGACCGTGCGGGCCGGCATGTTGATACCGAGCGCGAGCGTTTCTGTCGCAAACACGACCTTGACGAGTCCTTCAGCGAAGAGTTGCTCGACGGCCTCCTTGAACGGCGGCACCATGCCCGCGTGATGCGCGGCGATACCTCGTTCGAGCCCGAGGAGCCACCGGTCGTAGTTCAACACCGCAAGATCGCTGTCGGACAACGCGGACGTGCGCGTATCGACGATGGCGCGGATACGGCCTCGTTCGTCGGCGGTCGTGAGCCGAATACCTGAGTCGACACACAACTGCATCGCGTCGTCGCATGCCGCGCGACTGAATATGAAGTAGATGGCCGGGAGAAGGTCCTCTTCGCGGAGGCGGTCGACGATGTCGATGCGCGACGGAGTGGAGAACGGGCGGCGGGGTCGACCTCGAGTGTTCCGGCGGTCGCCGGTGTCTGCATCGAAGCGGTTGCCCTCCGGGTTCGGGTGCCCATCGACGAGGGTCGGGATGAGGTGCAGTCGATCGGAGGTGCGATCGGCGGCGCTGAAGAGATTCACGAGCTCGACCGGTCGCAGGTGCTCGGCGATGACCACGGTGGGTCCGCGCACCGCGGTGATCCAGTCGGCGACCTCTTTCGCGTTCGACACGGTCGCCGACAGGCAGACGAGCCGCACGTGGCGCGGCAGGTGCACGATCACCTCCTCCCACACCGGCCCGCGATAGGTGTCCTCGAGGTAATGAACTTCGTCGAGCACCACGTAGCGCAGGCGGTCGAGCGAGGAGGATCGCGCGTAGATCATGTTGCGCAACACTTCGGTGGTCATTACGACGATCGGCGCGCCGCCGTTGATGCTGTTGTCGCCGGTGAGCAGACCGACGCGCTGGGCGCCATGACGTTCGCACAGGTCGCGATACTTCTGGTTCGACAGCGCCTTGATGGGCGTGGTGTAGAACGCCCGTTGCCCGTGAAGGAGCGTTTCGGCGATCGCGTGTTCGGCGACCACCGTCTTGCCGCTGCCGGTCGGCGCAGCGACCAGCACCGAATGCCCCGCGCGCAGCGCGTCTATCGCCGCGCGTTGGAAGTTGTCGAGGGGAAAGCCGTAGTCGACGAGGAGTTCGTCCTCGTTCACGCCGCGGCGCCTTCGCGTGCGGCTGCCTTGCGTTTTCGTCGCTGTTGGAGTCGACCGAACAGGATCGACAGTTCGTAGAACAGGTACATCGGAACCGACATGACGGTGAGCGTGATCGGATCACCGCTCGGCGTGACCACTGCGACGAGGATGACAATGCCCACGAGCGAGTGCCGCCAGAACTTGCGGAGCATTTGCGGACTAATAACACCGATGAGCTGCAAGAAGCAGAGCAGGATCGGAAACTCGAAACCGATGCCAAAGGCCACGATCATCTTGACGATGAAGCTCAGGTAGGGCCTCGGGCTGTAGGCCACGGTGAGGTCGTTTCCGCCGATCGTGTTGAGGAACTGAAGCGCACGCGGCACGCTCCAGTACGACAACGCGCCGCCGAGCGCGAACAGGAGTACTCCACTCGCGACGAAACTGCGCGCGTACTTTCGCTCATGCTTGTAGAGCCCCGGTGCGATGAAACGCCAGAGCTGCCAAAGGATGACCGGCATGGCGAGGCTGATACCGCCATACGCCGCCACCGTCATGCGTACCCCGAATCCCTCGAGCGGGTCTCGTGCAACGAGCTTGCAGCTCGCGTCAGGATTGCCCGTGATCGCGAACGCGTTCGCGCGCACGGAGTCGGAGAGCGAGTCGCAATACGGCTGCACCAGCACTCGGAAGATCGGCCCGTAGAAGACGAAGCACACGATCGCGCCGATGCCGACGGCGAGCACCGACTTGATGAGACGGTTCCGGAGTTCGACGAGGTGCTCGACGAGCGTCATCCGCCCGTCTTGGGTCTGGGTGGTGGTCATCGATTGGTTCAGCGATCGCCGCCGTGTGCGGCGTCGGCGGGGAGCTCGGGACCATCGGCGGCGCCGGCCGGGCTCGGGCCAACTTCAGCGATCGTCGAGTCGACCTCGGTGACGGCGGGCAGCTCGTCGGCTGCGCCCGGCTCGGTGACGGCGGGCAGCGCGTCGGCCGCGCCCGGCTCGGTGACGGCGGGCAGCTCGTTGGCTGCGCCCGGTTCGGTGCCGACGTCCAGCTCGGTCGCGGACTCCTCGATGACGCGCATGGCGTCACGGATCTCTCGCTGGAACCCGTCTTTGACCTTGCGGACCTCGCCCATGACCTTGCCGAGCTGGCGGGCCACCTCGGGCAATTTTTCGGGGCCGAGGAAGATCAATGCGACGAGCAGGATCACCAGGATCTCACCGCCGCCGACGTTACCCATGCCGCGAAGTGTACTGCCGGGTGGCATCGGCCACGGATGACCCATAGCCGCGAGCGCGTGCGGCCGAATCGTTGATATCCGCCGTGAGCGGTGCGAGGCGCATCGCCGTCTCCGTGAGCGCGCGCGACTCGGCGGTGAGGACGCGAGTGCTTCGCACCATCGCCGCCGCGGCGAGGATCGTGCCGGCGAGCGGCAGTGCAACAAGCCAATTCACGTCGCGACCGTATCGCCGTGGAAGCGGCAGTAGGGCCGCAGGGCGGGTGATTCCGCGGTCAGTGGCCGTGGATCATCTCGAGCGCGGCAGCAAGGGAGTCTTCGTCATGCAGCAGTGCGTGGAAATCGAGGAGGTCGTCGTGGGTGATCGGGTCGCCGTAGTGCACCTCGTGGAGCTCCGCGGGCAACGACCACGTATCGAGTGCCACGCCGGAAGCCACGAGGAGGTCGATGGTGCGTGCCTCAGCACCCTTCACCACCGCCATGCGACAGATCGGGCACCGGAACAGGTACTCACCCCGGTCGTCGTCGACGCAGACACGCACGCGGACATCAGCGGTCGTCAGCTCCACGTCACCACAGGTGGGGCAGCTCGCTCGGATCGTCGCCATGGTCTCCGGTCCTCCGCTCGGGGGTCAGGTACCCGAATCCATCGGCAGTGGGTGGGGGCCCCTTGAGTGGGTCGGGCGGACCTTTCGCTGGGGTCAACCGGCCTGGTACCGCTGCGCGAGAATGCTCGGGATTCTCATGGCGACCCGTCTCCCTGCCCTCCTGAGCCCCCCGATCGGCTTTGCCCACCGGGGGGCGCGGGCCCACGCGAACGAGAACACGCTCGAGGCGTTCGATCTCGCCCTTCGCCTCGGCGCGACCGGCCTCGAGACCGACGCCTGGCTCACGCGAGACGGTCAGGTGGTGCTCGACCACGACGGCGTTGTCGGTCGGCGACCGAGCCGCAAACCGATCCGCACGGTCGATCGTGCCGCGCTCCCCCACCACATCCCTACGCTCGATGAGCTCTACGCCCGGGTAGGCCCCGACATCCCGCTGTCAATCGACGTGAAGGATCCCGACACCTTCTCGGCCACGGTCGAGATCGC
>JANMVY010000785.1:0-3798 GCA_031393535.1 Actinomycetes bacterium
GATCTCGCTCGTGAACGCGTCGTGCGGATCGAACACCGCGCGCACCTGATCGGTGAGCACCGTGGGGTCGGTGTGTGCCGGGTCGGTGGCGTCGAGCACGCGCAACGCGTCGGCGAGCGCGCGCAGCCGGCTCGTCGACACATCGCGCACTTCGTCGATGCGCGCGAGCACACCTTCGACGACAGCGTGCACCTCCTGGCCGGCGCGGGTGATGAGGTAACGGTTCCGTCGGCGGTAGTAGTCGGCGATGCTCGTGGGGTTGCCGGTGGCGGAGGACACGGTGAGGTTGCCCCAACGGCGGAGGCTCTCGAGCCGATCGGCCAGCACGGCCTCGTCGACGGCGACGCCGTAGGCGTGCAGCTGCAGCTGCAGTGCGACATCCTCAACGGTGAACTCGGAGAAGAACGTACCGGCGAACACCGCCATGATCGCCCGGTAGTCGCGCCATTCGTCGCCGGTCACATAGCGAAAGAGGCGACGTGCATGGTCCTCGCGCTCGGTCGCGATGTCGTCGGTGCCGATGGTCATCGCACGTCCCGGCGTGCGTGGCCGTCCCATTCGGCGTGTTCGAGCACGATCACGCCGAGCGCGGCATCGCGGATCACCTCGGTGATTGCGAGCTTTGGGACGGTGGCATAGGTACCCCAGAGGCGTTCGCTGGTAGCGATGAAGTCGAGGTCGAGCTCGACGAGCAGACCGAACAGCTTGGGGTGGTTGTCCTCGGATACCTTTGCGAACGCGTCGTCGAGGAGCACGAAGCGCGGCGAATCGGGTGCCTGCTCCGCGAACGCATCGCACGACGCGGCGACCGCCGCGAACAGTGGCAGGTACGACACCATCTTCTTCTCGCCTTCCGACAGCGCGGTGCGGCGGGTGAGTCGTTCGTCCTCGCGGCCCGGGCGCCGCAGGACGAGCACCATGCGGTGCCACTCGCGGTAGTCGAGCACCGATGCGAGCAGCTGTCGGTAGGCAGCGTCGGGTTGTTCGAGGCGCGCGTTCGCGATGCGCGTCGAGAGCGCGGCGATGAGCTGTTGGTCCTCGTCCGCCGTGCGCAGGTCGGGCAGCTTGGCGAGCAGTGCGATGGTGGAGGCGAGCGACTCGTCGAGGTCGTCGCGGCGGGTCCACCGCAGTGACACACCGATGCCGTGCGACGTCGTGATCGCGTCGAGCCGGCGGTTCATCTGCGTGACGAGCTCGCGCGCCGCGTGCAGCTTCTCGGCGACCTCGCGAGCGATCAGCCCCTGGAGGAGGTTGCGCAGCGCTTGGTCCTGCTTGGCGCTCAACAGGCCTGCCATGCTGCGGAGCTGGGCGCGCACGCGCACCAGCGCGTCACGCACCGGCATGCGACCGAGGGGCCCGGTCACCTCGACGAGCAGTGGCAGGTCGGGCGACGGCTGGCGATCCTCGGCATCCCACCCGGCGCCGAGCGTGTCGCGTCGTTGACGCAGCGACTGGCGCACGCTGTCGGCCGAGGTGGGGCGGTCGGGCGGCACGACGTCGGTGTGGATGCGACGCGCCAGCGTGCGCAGCCCGTGCGCGTTGCGTTCCACCGCCGGGAGGGTCCGCAGGGGTGCGGCGTCGTCGTCCGAACGGACGGTGATTGCGTCGACGGATGGCGCGAGGTGTGCGGCGTCGACGAGCCCGGGTACCTCGAGGGTGTGGCGCAGCTCGTCCACGACGAGCGCGCAGGTGGCCTCGGCGGCTTGCTGGTCGCGCACCGCGGTGTCGACCTCGGCCGCGAGCCGTCCGACTCGTTGCGCGATGTCGGGCTGCACCTGTCGTCCGGCGGCGAGTGCGTCGGCCGCGGTGCGCTGGTCGTTCGTGCTCAGCTCGATCGCGGCGACGATCTGCTCGTACTCGAGACCGATCGCGTCCTCGAGCGTGGCGAGTTTGGTGGCCAGCGGTTCACGGCGGTGCTCGAGGTCGAGGTGATCGGTGGTCGACTTCGCCGCGTCGGCTACCGCGTGGTGCCACGACCGGGCGGTGTCGATCCAGCGCTGCACCGATCGGGTCAACGCGGTGAGCGTGCCGTCGAGGCGGTCGCACGCGTTGGTGGTGTCGCGCAGCGCCCGGTCGATCTCGTCGAGGTCATCGCGCTGGTGAGGGAGCTGAGCGGTCGTCGCGACGCGCATCGTGGTGTCGGTCGCCTCGGCGAGCGCGTGCTCGGCCGTGGTGTGCTCGTCGCGGCGAGCGGCGGTGCGGTCGACCGCGCGGACCATGTCGTCGTCGGCGTTCGTCACGCGCTGCACCGCGGCGTGCAGCGCGTTCGCGCTCGGCCGCGCGTCGCGCTGCGTGCGTGCCTCGCGCCCGGCGGCTTGCGCGGCGACGAGTTCGTCTTCGGTCGCGATGAGCGCGGCGCGGGCGAGGTCGGCCGTGGCGCGGGCGTCGCGTCGCTGGCGTTCGAGGCGCGCACGGCGTGCGGTGAGGCCGATGTGCTCGGCCTCGGCCTTGTGGTGGCGGCCGCGGAGCACGCCGATGCGGAAGCGGCCGTCGGTGGTGACGGTGGTCTGCTCGTCGTGCGCTTCGAGGCCGGCCGGGTCGACGGAGATCGTGCGCAGGATCTGTGTGAGCGTCGCGGTCGTCGCGTGCGGGTCGAGCGCGTGGGGCGGCGGCGTGATCACCACGAGGTCGTGGAGCGATCGTGCGGCGGCCGCGCCGAGGCCAGCGACGAGCTGACCGTCGGCGAGCCGCACTCCGTCGGAAGTGATCTCGGCCGCAAGCAGTGACGCGGCCTCGAGCGCGGCTTCGAGGCCGGCGCGGGCTGCGGTGTCGAGGGTTGGTGCGAAGTCGATGCACTCGGCGAGGCGTGGGTGCGTTGTTGGGGTCTGCCAGGGTGCCAGCGGCGCGTCGGGCACTGCGCGCTGCATCAGGTCGGCGAGCTCGACCTCGCGTTCGGCGAGCGTCTGGCGTTGCTCGTTGCCGGTTGCGGTGCGGGTGGCTACGCGCTCGGCGTGATGGTCGACGATCGCCTGCGCGGTGGCCGTGTACGCCGCGGCGACCGCGTCGCGCTGTTCGACGAGCTCGGCGATCGGGGGAAGCACCAGCGGTGCGGCGACGAGTGCATGCTGGTCGCCGTGCGCGCGCAGTGCCGCGTTCCATGCGGCGAGCTGCTCGCGCCAGCTCGCCGCCTCATGGTCGCGGGCGTCGCGCACCGCGGCCGTCGCGAGGCGTGCGCGATCCTCGTCGGCGATCGCGTCGTGCAGCAGTGCATCGACGCGTGCCACCGCGGCCTCGGCACGCTCCTCGGCTGCGACGAGCCGGCGTACCTCGCGCACATCCTCGCCCCGCGTGTGCACCGCGGCGCGCACCCCGGCGAGGGCGCGTCGCGTGGGGTCGAGGTCGAGGGGGCGTACCGGTGTATCGATGTCGGTGGCCGCCGAGGTGGTCTCGATGGTGGGGATCTCCGGTACCGGGGCGGTGACCCTGGTTGCGGCGGTGAGGTGGCGAAGGTCGGAGAGGCCAATGCCCATCGTGTCGAGGTCATCGGTGCTCTGGCGCTGTGCGTGGTCGAGCGCGTCGCGAGTGGCGGCTGTGCGGCGTGTGTGACTCGCGATCGTCTCGGACGACTTGGCGATGAGGTCGTCAAGCGAGCCGACGTGGTGGCGCAGGTCGTGCAGCTCGGCGCCCGCGCGGTAGGCGTCGCTCGCAATGAGCGCAGCGATCTCCTCGCCGAGCCGCCGGCCTTCGCGTTCGAGTCGGGCGATCTCGTCGTTGACGCGCGTCGCGTCGGCCGACGCTTCGTCGTGGCGGCTGCGTCGCTCGACGAGCGCGTCGTGGCGCTCGCGGGCGTGCGCCACG
>JANMVY010000806.1:0-2024 GCA_031393535.1 Actinomycetes bacterium
CGCCGACGCGTCGAGCACGAAGTCGGGATCCACTGCCTGCGCCCTGGTAGCGAACAAGACCACGGCGTCGCTCGATTCTGGATGCTCATTCGACACCGCGAGCGACCGCACCGGGCGCACCTGCTCATCAGCGATCCCGAAGCCCTCGCGGCTCGTCGCCAGAATCCGCACCTTCGACGCACCCGCCAGCACGCCGTCGACCAATTCGGCGGCGGCGTCGAGCAGATGCTCACAGTTGTCCAACACCACCAACAGCTCCTGGCTGCGCAAGAAGTCGACGATCGACTCCGCCAACGTCATCGGCTGGCGTTGCACCACCCCGAGCGCCGACGCGACCACCTGTGCGATGTCATCACCGTTCGACGCCGCGGCGAGCTCGCACAGCCACACGCCATGAGCGAAACGTGGCAACACCTCTCCGGCGACCTGCAACGCCAACCGGGTTTTGCCCACCCCACCCACTCCGGTGAGCGTCACCAGACGCATTTCGCCGAGGTCCTTCGCGATCGCCTCCAACTCCGACCGGCGACCCACGAACGCGTTCCCCAACAACGGCAGATTCGTCCGTGCGGCATCCAGTGTCAAGGGCCGCAACGCCCCGAACTCCCCGCCACCGACCTGCCACACCCGCCCCGCGCGGCTCAGGTCACGCAGTCGGTGCTCACCCAGATCGCGAAGATCGTCCCGATCCCGAACCAACCCGGCCGTCGCCTCCGAGACCACGACCTGCCGACCGTGCGCCACCCCCATCAGTCGCGCGCAACGATTCAACGTGGAGCCGAAATAGTCCCCGTCGCGCAACTCGGCCTCGCCGGTGTGCAACCCGATCCGCACCGGCAACACCTCGGCCAGGCATGCTTGTACGTCGACCGCAGCGTTGACCGCGTCGGCCGCGGAGTCGCGCGTTGAACTCGAGTGCGGCCGCCATCTGTACGTTCCGTGCCCTGGCGTGATGTACACTTGCGACATGGACGTTGCAGTCACCGAACTCAGAGCCCATCTCGGCCGGTGGATCGACGCGGCACGCGAAGGCAACGACATCGTCATCACCGATCGAGGAACGCCCGTTGCCCGGATCGTCGCTCTCGACTCGACACCGGTCATCGACCGCCTCACCGCGCAGGGCGTCATCAGTCGTCCGATCCGATCGACCCGGCCGGTCGCGGGTGACCGGCACCGGCCAACACCAAAGCGCCCGGTTGCTGACATCGTCAGTGAGCAGCGTCGCTGAACGTGGCCCTCGTCTATTTCGATTCGAGCGCGCTCGTCAAACTCGTGCTCGACGAGATCGGGTCCGACATCGTCGCGGCATTGTGGAACGCGTGTGATGTGGCCCTGTCGAGTCGACTGGCGTATCCCGAGGTGTGCGCAGCGCTCGCTGCGGCCGGCCGCAACCACGACGTAACCGAGTCAGAGGCGTCTGCGGCTATGTCCGACTGGGAGCAGTTCTGGGCATCGCTGCGTCCGGTCGAGTTGTCAGCCGACGTCGAGCGTGCCGCCGGTTCGCTCGCAGCAACTCATCATCTTCGGGGGGCTGACGCCGTTCATCTCGCAAGTGCGCTTGCGCTCGGCTCCAGAGATCTCACGGTCGCGGTGTGGGACAGGCGCCTTCACGCCGGTGCCGCTGCGGCCGGCCTCGCTGTCGCTCCAGCCACCCTCGGGTGAGGCGTTTCTGACTTCGCACGACGTTGGCAGGTTGTTTCAGACCGCATCCGTGGTTGCGGGCGGGGTTGTGTTGGTGATGGTAGTCGGAGTGTCTGAAGATCGGCATCGGCTCGGCCACCGGCGCCATCTCCGCGAGGTCCGCGCTTCCTCGGCCTCGAGCGCGGCCGCCTCAGTCGGTGGTGGTGTCGATTAGCGCGCGAGCGACTCTGGTCTCGAGTTCGGTGGGGTACCGCTGCACACCGGCGGACAGGCCAGCGATTCGGCCCCCGAGGATCGCGTCGAGACCGAGCAGCATGATCGCCGAGAAGGGATCGAAGAGCTGCGGAGCGCCACTGCCCAGACCGGCCGCCAGGTTCACG
>JANMVY010000016.1:0-3887 GCA_031393535.1 Actinomycetes bacterium
CCCCGGGAGTGCTCACCATGGCAGCTACAGATCTCGGCCTCGACCTCGGTCGCTACAAGCTCGGCTGGAACGACGAGGTCGACTACGTCTACAAGCCCAAGCGAGGGCTCGACGAGAACATCATCAACGAGATCTCGTGGATGAAGGGTGAGCCGCAGTGGATGCGCGACTTCCGCCTCAAGTCGTACCGCCACTTCCTGAAACGCCCCATGCCGAACTGGGGCGGCGACATGTCCGAGATCTACTTCGACAAGATCTTCTATTACATCAAGCCCACCGAGGGGCAGGTCGACCGCTGGGAAGATCTTCCTGACGCGATCAAGCGGACCTACGAGAAGCTCGGTATCCCCGAGGCCGAGCGCAAGTACCTCGCCGGTGTCACCGCGCAGTTCGAATCCGAAGTCGTCTTCCACCGCAACCGCGAAGATCTCGAGAAGCTCGGCATCATCTTCTGCGACATGGACACCGCGCTGCGCGAGTACCCCGAGATCGTCAAGGCGTACTTCGGTCGGGTGATCCCCCCCAACGACAACAAGTTCTCGTCGCTCAACTCGGCAGTGTGGTCGGGCGGGTCGTTCATCTACGTACCGCCCGGCGTCAAGGTGCCGATGCCGCTGCAGGCCTATTTCCGCATCAACGCGGAGAACATGGGGCAGTTCGAGCGCACCCTCATCATCGCCGACGAGGGCAGCGAGGTGCACTACATCGAAGGTTGCTCCGCGCCCGTGTACACCACCGACTCGTTGCATTCGGCCGTGGTCGAGATCATCGTCAAGCCCTCGGCCCGGGTCACCTACACCACCATCCAGAACTGGTCGAACAACGTCTTCAACCTGGTCACCAAGCGTGCGCGCGTCGAGACCGAAGGTCACATGGAGTGGATCGACGGCAACATCGGTTCGCGGTTGACCATGAAGTACCCGGCCGTAGTGCTGGTGGGTCCGAAGGCTTCGGGCGAGGTGCTGTCGGTCGCGTACGCGGGGCCGGGCCAACACCAAGACGCCGGCGCCAAGATGACTCACGCCGCGCCCGAGACCACGTCGAAGATCGTGTCGAAGTCGATCTCGAAAGACGGGGGCCGCACCAGCTACCGCGGCCTGGTGCGCATCGAGCCCGATGCCTATGGCTGCAAGAGCCATGTGCAGTGCGACGCGCTGATCCTCGACGACCAGTCCACGAGCGACACGTATCCCTACATGGAAGTCGGTTCGCGTGACGCAATCGTCGGCCACGAAGCCACCGTGTCGAAGATCGCCGATGACCAGCTGTTCTATCTCATGAGCCGCGGCCTCTCCCAGCAGCAGGCCATGGGCATGATCGTCAACGGGTTCATCGAGCCCATCACGCGCACGTTGCCCATGGAATACGCGGTCGAGTGGAGTCGGCTCATCGAGCTCCAGATGGAAGGCAGCGTCGGCTGACGCGTGCGTGTACGGTCGCCCCACCCGAGCCGGGAGGGGTGACAGGTGACGCATTACGGAGTGCAGATCTCGACGGCGATGTGCGACATGGGCGAGCTTCGCCGGGCGTGGGCGCGCGTCGAGGAGCTCGGTTTCGAGTGGATCAGCGGCCAAGACCACTTCTACACGATGCGCGCGCCGAAGGCGGGTTCGTTCGAGGCGCTCACCACGCACGCCGCGCTCGCCGCGCTCACCACGCGCCCTCGCGTCGGATGCCTCGTGTACGCCGCGGGGTATCGCCATCCGGCCATCATGGCGAACGCGCTTGTCACCATCGACCATGTGTCGAACGGTCGCCTCGAAGTGGGCATGGGCGCGGGTTGGTTGCAAGCCGAGTTCGAGGACTATGGGCTGCCCTGGGAGCCCACCCCGGTGCGTCTGCGCCGGTTGCGAGAGGTGGTCGAGGTGATCCGCTCGCTGTGGACCAACGACACGACCGACTATGACGGCGAGTTCTACCAACTGCGCGATGCGCGCTGCGATCCGAAACCGCTTCAGACCTTGCCGCGCATATGGATCGGCGCCGCGGGCCCGAAGGCGTTGCGCGTCGCGGCGGAAGTGGGCGATGGTTGGAACGCGAACTTCCTCGGCCCGGACGATTTCGCGACTCGGGTGTCGGCATTGCGCGAGCACGCACCTGACCCCGCTCGATTCGTCGTGGCGGCGAGTGCGCCCCTGATCGTGGCCGCGCCAGACAAGCTCGACGAGGTGATGCAGTTCCGCTATGGCGCGACCGCGGAACAGCAACGGCCGGCCGCACTTGCGGGTTCTATACCCCAGATCATCGACAAGGTCGGTCGCTACGTCGACGCGGGCGCGGACTGGATCATCTTGGCGATGCGTCCGCCGTTCGAGCTCGACGAGCTGGCGTCGTTCGCCGAACACGTCGTGCCAAATTTCGCCTGAGCGACCGCCCGCCTCCACGATGTCGACCTCGCGAGTGCAGAATGTGCGTCATGCCGATGCGCGAGGAGTGCAAGTTCTTCGAGAGTCGCACCTACGCGAACGGTGAGACCGTGCGCAAGTGCGACCTCGATCTGGCGCCCGAGGCGCCTTGGCGATGCCCCGACAATTGTCCCGCGTTCACCCTGCGCCTGGCCGACGTGAACTGGATGCACGGCTCGTTGGTCACCCCGCCCACCCCGCCCGAGCCGAAGGGGCTCGGCGAGGATTCGTCGATCGCGGCGTTGCTCGACGAGGCCGAGGACATCATCAACGAGGCCGGTCCGCGCATTCGGGCCGAGGTCGATGGTGATCGGTACCGCTTAGCGAGCGGCCGCGGTCGGCTGCGCCGCTGGTTCGGGCGTCGCCGGAACGAGTAGCGCGTTGCGACCGGCGGCGAGGGCGAATTTCTCCTACGGCGATAGGATCAATTCAGTCATGAGCCCGCTGCCGTTCACCTCTGCCACTGCTTCCGCGCTCGGTGGCCCAGCATGGCTCCGGGCCCGCCGAGTCGCCGCCGCCGAGTCGTTCGTCGCGTCGTCGCTTCCCTCGACCGACGACGAAGTCTGGCGTTACAGCCGCATCGGCGAGCTCGACCTGGCCCGCTACGCGCCGGCCTCGAACGCAGCCCCCGCCCGTTCGTTCGCCGCGCCATCGGTGGTTCTCGAACCGGCGGCGCGCGTCGTCGTGGTCGATGGGGCGATTCGCGCGGTGACGATCGACGGTGCCCTGACCGCGGCCGGCGTCTACGTGGGCCCACTGGCCGGCGCGCCCGCTGCCGCCTCGCTTTTGGGCTCGGCCATGGCCGAGCCCACCGACGTCTTCGCAACGATGAATGACGCGTTCGCCCGTGAGCCCGTTGCGGTGGTCGTGCCACGGGGCGTCACGGTCGGCGGCCCGATACTCGTCGAGCACCACATCGTCACGGCTGGCGCGGCGGTCTTTCCTCGCCTGGTCGTCTTCGCGCACGACGATGCCGAGGTGCGGGTGGTCGAGGTGTTCCGCAGCGGCGACTCGCCGACGCTTGTCGCGCCCGTCGCCGAGTTGGTCGCGTCGTCCGCGGCGCGGGTTGGCTACCTCGCGGTGCAACAGCTGGGCGCGAGCACATGGCAGCTCGGCTCGGTGGTCGCCCGCGCCGAATCCGCAGGCACCATCCACGCGTCGTCCGCGGCGCTCGGCGGCGACTACGCGCGGCTCCGCACCGATTGTCGCCTCGTGGGCCGCGGCGCGACCGGCACGCTCACCTCGCTCTACTTCGGCAGTGGCGAACAGATGCTCGACTTCCGTACGTTTCAGGACCACGCCGCGCCCGACACCTCGAGCACGTTGCTGTTCACCGGCGTCGTCGACGACAAGTCCGCGTCGGTGTACACGGGCCTCATTCGTGTGCGGAAGAACGCGCGTGGTACCAACGCCCTGCAGACGAACCGCAACATCAAGCTGTCCGAGCATGCGTGGGCCGAGTCGGTACCGAACCTCGAGATC